>PLTF01000048.1 GCA_003164335.1 Fibrobacterota bacterium | reverse complement strand
ACACCGTTGGCGGGGGGCTTACCCTTGTCGGTTGTGGCATATGCGTGCAGCGGAAAGGCATGGGGAATGGGCGGCAAGTCGGTATTACAGATCCCGACGCCGGCATCTTTGAGCGCCTGCAGGGTGTTTTTCGTGTGCCAGCTTTTGTGCCGGAATTCAATGTGTACATCGATATGCATTTTTACCGCTTCCGAAGCAACGGCGAGAAGGTAGTCGAGCCGTTCCGTCGAGCGGAAGAGGTGATCTTCGAGTTGCATGAGAAATGAATAGAACCTGCCGGTTTCGACAAGCGGCGACACTGCGACGATATGCCGTTGCATGAGCTCCCGGCCTTGCCCGCTATCAAAGTTTTTCGTATGTGAGAGGTCCTTGTGTACCTTGACAGTATAGAGCATGGACGGTTTGCTGCGGCTCTCGATATCGACGAAGTGCGGCAGCTCTGGCATCCGGTAATACGTGCTGTTGATTTCGACAAATGAAAAATAACGCTGGTAAAAGCGCAGACGGTCCCGGCTGTCGTCGCCCGGGGCGTCGGGTAATGCTCCGGTAGAACGGCGGCGGGGCGGATTGAAAAGGCCCAGCCAGTCATCGTAGTAGTAGCCCGAGGTTCCGACATATAGCTTCTTCGCGCTGAGATCGGGCGGCGGCTCCAATGGTTGCCAGGGTGATTTTTTTGTGTTCATAGACCTTTCGCCGCCCGCACGTCCGACCCGCTTAGTATCGCGCCGAAAACGTTCCTGCGCCGTACTTTTACAATGGCATCCCCGAGCAAGCGTTGCCGACGCTCCTTTTGAGTCTCAAAAAGGCTGAGCTGTCCGGTAGGCGTAGTCGGGGCGGTTACCCTGAGCGACATGGTGCGCACGCCTACCCGCCGTATGTACAGCGCCTGGAACGCGCTGACCGCCGCTTTCGCGATGGTGTCGAACTCATCGGCAGAGGCAGGGAAGGTCATGGTTTTTTGAACCGTTTTACCGTCGCGGTATTTGATTGCCGCGGTCACCTTCGGCGCGGTCAGGTTTCGCATCCGGAGTTCGTGGCAGAGTTTATCCGCAACAAGCCGCATGGTATGCACGAGAATTTCCGTGTCGTTGATATCGGCTTCAAGCCGCTGCTCCACCGCTATCGTTGCCGCCTTTGTCTTTTGCGGCCTGGCGTCGATACCGCTGGTGAGCGCCGCGAGCAGCTCTCCCTCATGCCCGAAGCGCTCTACGAGTGCGGCTGCGCCCACGGCCCTTATCTGTCCGATGGTAAGCAGACCGTACCGCCGCAACTGCTCCCGGCAGGCGTCCGAGAGACCGGGCAGGAGCGAACTGTTCAGGGACGACAGCGTTTTCGCCTCACGTCCCGGTGGGCAGATGACTACACCTTCCGGCCGGGCAAGCCGGGCCATAATCCGTGCGGTAAGGACGCTTGATCCTGCGCCGGCCGATATTTGTTCCAAACCCACAGCGCTCCGTATCGTTGCCGTGATCTCCCCGATTACGTCGCAGAGCGGAGAGCGTTGCGATGGCGTGGCGGTGAGGTCGAGAAGCGATTGCCCATGATTGCTTATTTCAAACGCGGGCGTGTAACGCTCGTAAATTTTGGCGAGTTCCCCAAGGGCCGCCTTTTCAAGTTCCTCAGCACGGGCTACAATCACCACATCCGGATACCGCCGCCGCAGCACATGGAGCGGGCACCCGGCGAGGAGCCGCGAGACGTTTACCCAGGGCGAAACCGCGACCGCAACTGCCAGGTCCTCTACACTGCCGGAATTTGCGACGACAAACGGTTTGCCGCGATACGAGTCATCGTAGGCAGCCACTACCTGCGCTTCGAAGTTCTCGAAGCGCAGGCAGATGAAGAGGGGATCATGCCGCCGCTGCGGTTGCATGTTCTGCAGTTGCGATTTGGTCATAGGAGTGCGCCAGTCGTCGCGATGCTCGTTCAAAGTCGATCCTGTCGGGCGACCACTCCACAGAGCGGAGCGTATCGGCTTCGAGCGTCCAGGTGTCGTAACTTTCGGATACCGTGCCCCATACCTCGAAGGGGCCGCTGTCGCTCATCGTGTCGAAAAACCGTTCGTAAACATCGGGCCACAGGATGACGTCGATTGAGCCGGTCCGGTCGTCGAGGGTAATAAACATCATCGGCCTGCCGCTCTTCTCCACCAGGTGCGGCCGCCGCGTTATAGGCCAGCCGAACACCTTGACCCGTTTGCCCGCAAAGCGGCGAAGATCCGCCGCAGGCACGGTGTTCCGCGCGGCGGGGTGCAGGTCGAGAATGGCGAGGATATCGCCCGAGAGCATAAACCCGAGTAAATGAAGCTCATCGATGCATTTCTGCGCCAAGGAGTAGTCGGACAAATCCGGATGCAACGGCGGCTTGCCGAAGTCGCCGCCGAAGAGTGAGGGTGTCTCCGGTTTCAGGCGGCTATACACCCCGTCAAGAGCAAAGAGCAGCTCGGGACGGGTGAGGCCGAAGCCGTCGAACGCGCCCACGAGGATGAGGTGCATGATCCCGGTGCGGCCCGTATGCACGCGGCGCAGAAAATCGTCGAGGTTGCGGAAGCGTCCGTTTTCGCGCCGTTCATCCATGATCGCCGCCAGACTCCCTCCAGTCACCTGCCGGATGTGCATGAGTCCCGGCCTGATCCACGCATGCTTCCCGAAATAGGCTATTTCCGACTCGTTAATCGAAATCGGCAGGATGCGCACTCCGAGCCTGCGCGCCTCGTTTAAATAGACGTCGCGGTTGTAGAACCCGTGGTTATTGCTGATCACGGCGGCCAGGAACTGCGCCGGGTAGTACGCCTTGAGGAAGGCGTTCTTGAACGAGAGCTGGGCGTAACTCGCGCTGTGAGATTTGCAGAATGAGAACCCGGTGAAACTCGCTGCCCGCTGCCACAGTTCAAGCGCCTGCCCCTGCGAAAGTCCGCGCGTTGCCATGCAGCCCGAAACGAAGCGGGCAGCGGTTTGCGCCAGCTCGTCGCGCGAAAGCATACCATCATGCAGGCTGTTCATCATTTTGCGGATACGGTCCGCCTCTTTGTAGGTGAGGCCCGCCACCTCACGGCAGATTTTGGTGATGTCCTCCTGGAATGCGCATACGTCGTGCGTCTCGCGCAGAATCGGTTCGAGCGATGGGTGAAGATATTCCCAATCCACGATGCCGAGCTTTGCCTTGCGGTGGCGCTCCACAAAAAGCTCGGTGTAGCGCGATCCTGCCGGCCGCACGAGGCTTGATGTTATGGTAATTTCCTCGAAGGTGCTTGCCTGCGCCTTGCTATTGAGCCGCGATTGCGCCGGGCTCTCTATATAGAAAATGCCGCGCGTCCGCCCTTCGCTCACCATTGCCTTTACCGCCCGGTCATTGCAGCATTTATCGACGTCCCACACTCCCGGATCGGGCAACCCCTGTTCCTTGAGCTGCCGCAGCGTGTCGCGCAATACCGAGAGCGAGCCGTTACCGAGCAGGTCGAACTTGATTAGCCCGAGTTCGTCTATTCCGCTGTGCATATCGATTTGTGTTACAAGACGGCCTTTGGGACCGCCCGTGTATTGTAAGCCCCCCGCCAACGGTGTCT
>PLTF01000121.1:11589-20899 GCA_003164335.1 Fibrobacterota bacterium | reverse complement strand
TCCAACGATTGGGGTCCACCTCACACTTCGATGGGGGCTGCATCATCGGCGCATCGTATACTCCACGGCTTTTGCACTCATTATCCTGGCTGTCTCATTAATACCATTAGGGCTTATCGGCGTGGAATTCATGGCGTCGGGAGATAAAAGTGAATTTATAATCAAGCTGGAAGGCGAGCCGCAAAACACCTTGTACCAGACCAACCTTCTGACCCGGAAAGTTGAGAATATCCTGCTGAAAAAGCCTGAAGTCATAAAAGTGTTTTCAAAAAATATCGGATATTCGAGTTCCTCGGATATGTCGGGATCGGGAAGCAGCGAACAAAACAAATCGGAAATAACCGTCTCCCTTGTCCCCAAACAAAAACGCACGCAATCGGTTGACGCTTATGCCGCAATGATAAAGAAGGAAATATCGGACATTCCGGGATTGAAAGTCACCTCCACGCCGGTTACGATCACCGGGAGCAGCGAGGAATCGGCCATACAAATCCTGCTGCGCGGCCCGGAAATCGAGGAACTTTACAAGGTCGCCGACAGTGTGATGCTTGCCATCAAAAGTGTGCAGGGCACCAATGACATAAAACTCTCGGTTGAAAAGAGCAAACCGGAAATGCAGGTTTCACTTAACCGCGAAAAAATGGCCCTTCTGGGGCTTTCGGTGAACGATGTGGGCTCAACGCTTCACCTTGCTTTTGCCGGAGATTCCGATATGAAATATTCCGAAGGCGGCGTGGATTATCCCATTAATCTTGAATTCGACCAATTCAACCGCAAAAAGATTGAAGACATCGGTTCACTTACCTTTCAAAATAACCAGGGAAAGGCTATCGAGCTGCGGGACTTTGCCGATATATACCAATCGCTGAGCCCGAGCAAGCTGGAGCGATACGACCGCATTTCATCCCTTACCGTCACTGCCTCGGTCTCCGGCCGTCCGGTGGGAACCGTCGGGAATGAAATCAGGGATGCCATCGCCAAACGTATCAACACCAAAGATGTCAGCATAGAATATAAAGGTCAGATGCAACGGCAGGAAGAAGCATTCGGCAGCCTGGGAATAGCGATTCTGGCGGCCCTGATTCTTGTATATCTGGTCATGGTGGTATTATACAACTCCTATATCCATCCTTTTGTCGTGTTTTTCTCTATTCCGGTTGCCGTGATCGGTGCATTGTTTGCGCTTGCCCTGACGCGCCAGACCCTTTCCATTTTTACCATAATCGGATTAATTATGCTCATCGGACTGGTTACTAAAAATGCCATCCTGCTCATTGACTTTACAAATCAGCTGCGTGAAAAAGGACAGGGCGTATTCGATGCGCTTGTCGAAGCAGGAAAAGTAAGGTTACGTCCCATTCTGATGACGACCCTGTCGATGGTTTTCGGAATGTCGCCCATTGCCTTAGCCTCAGGCGCCGCCGCGGAATTCAAAAACGGCATGGCATGGGTTATCATCGGAGGACTGATAAGTTCATTATTACTGACGCTGATTCTAGTACCGGCGATGTATATGACTGTGGACTTGTTTAAAGCAAAACTGGGGCGGGTGTTTGCTCATAAGGCGGTTGTCGTACCAACAAATGCAGTGTAAACAATCGTCACGCCGTCGGAATGGACCGTTGCAGAATATTGCTTACAGAGAGGAATGACCGCGGAGCACGCAGCAGACACGGTCGAACTGCGGAATATCCGTCACTTTCTCCCCTCCCCGAACGTCTAATCGGATTCATTCCGGCATCAGGCAACTGCCCAGGGTCATGAACAGGCACAGAGCTCGCGGTCCCCGGAGCTCTGCTCCGGGGACCGCGATGCAGCCTGCCATCTTCAATCCTATATGCCCTGCGCAATAAAGTCAATGCCCGGACGAACAATTACTATTACTATTATTTCTTCAATTCGTTACTACTCAGGTACTCGACGGGAAAATAGCCGGATGCGCTTAAAAACGCCATTTGTTCGATTTTAAAGCTTCGGTCAAGTATCGAAATTTGTGGAAATCCGCCATTTTTGATACCTGCCTGAGGAGTAACTTCAATTCATTGAATTTCTTAGCTGGTACAAAGGAGCTCTTCGCATGATCCCGTACATAGCAAAATGGTTCACCGGAGGCGGCCCGTTTATGTGGGCCATCCTGGCGGTTCTCGCCTTCGCCGCCGCCGTCGTCATCGAGCGCGTCATCTTCTACTACATCATCTGTCGCGGCCGCGGGACCAAAATCGTGGCCGGAGTTGCCAGATGCCTCAATGGCGGAGAGGCCGAGAGGGCTCTTGAACTCGCCTCGGGCGCAGCCCCGGTCACCGTGCTCATCCGTACCGCCGTCGAGCGGTTCAATGCGGGAATGGACGTCACCGAGATCCAGGAGGGAATCGAAGAGGCTGCCATCAAGGAGCTTCCCCGCTACAGCAACCGGCTCAACTACCTGGTGCTCTTCGCCAACATCGCGACCCTCCTCGGCCTTCTCGGCACCATCACCGGGCTGCAGCTCGCCTTCTCGTCGCTCGGGTCGGTGGAGGCATCGAAGAAAGCGACCATGCTCGCAACGGGAATCTCGGAGCTCATGGTCTGCACCGCATTCGGTCTCATGGTGGCCATACCGAGCATGGTGGCCTACACGATGCTCAACAACAAGCAACTCCGCCTCACCCGCGACCTCGATGAATCGGTAGTCAAACTCATGAATTTTTTAAGGAAAAAAGAGGTAAAGGGCCTGAAGCCCGAAGCAACCGGAGCGCAGGACGCGCCATGAAAAAACAGCGGGTTTTTTTGACTTTCCGCATCGACGCATTTCCGCATCTACGTTTTTTCCCTGGTTGACCTATGCAGCTATCCCTGTTCCAGCGGAACAAACCCATATCGGAGGTCGCCGAGGACAACGAGATCGATGTCGCGCCGGTGATGAACATGTTCATCATCCTGGTTACCTTTCTCATTTCCATGACGGTCTTTACCCATATCGCCATCCTCCAGTTCACCCTGCCCCCGAATGTCTCCAAGGCGCTCGACCAGTCGCAGGGCAAGCCGAAACTGCGATTGACGGTGCGGCTCGGGTCGGACTACATGGGCATCGTTCTCGGTGAAAAACTGCTCGACTCCCTGCCGGTCGTCGGCAACAGCTTTCCCTTCGACGCCTTTGCGGCGCGTCTCAAAGATCGCCGGGCGGGCACCGACGAGCAGGATGAAATCGTCATTGCCTCGCGCGACGAGATCGCCTTCAAGCAGATCGTGCGCGTCATGGACCTCTGCCGGGACGCCGGATTCGGCAAGGTCGGCCTGTCCAGCGCTACGGTCAATCCCGGGACCGGGAAATGATGCTCTCGAAGAATCCCCGGTACGGGCTTGCGAGTGCCGATACCGGCACATTCCGGCCGCAGCTGACGTCGCTCGTGGACGTCATGGCGATCATCCTCATTTTTCTCATCAAGACTTTTTCGACCGAAGGGAATATCATAACCCCCTCCTCCGACCTCGAACTGCCGGTCTCCACCTCGGAAAAGAAACCGACTCCGCGCTGGAGCATCGAAATTTCGCGCAGCGCCGTGATGTCGGAGGGCGCCTATATTACCTCGACCGCAGGGTATGGAAAGCGCGACTCTTTGCTCATGCCGGAACTGTTAAAATGGCTGCAGACCATGAGACGGCTTCGCCAGGATACGACGGCAAAGGCGCTCATCCAGTGCGACAAAGAGGTCCCCTACGCCATTGTGAAGAAGGTCATGTATACCTGCAGCAAGGCGAAATTCACCGATTTTTCCGTTCTCGTGATCCAGGAGGAGTGAGTGACCGAGCCCCGTGACCGGCTTCTGGCCATATACGAAGAGGAGATTGAGGAGGAAATAGGGCCGGGCGAACGGCTGTTCCGGATCATTGTTATCTGCTCGTTTGCGGCGTTCGGCTTTTTTGGTTTTTATCTGCGAAAGCACCTTCCTCCGGAGCAGACCATCGAGGAACAGATGTCGAAGACCCGCCAGGTCTCCTTTATCATTGAAGAAAAGAAAGTCGCGCCGGTTGTGGTGCCGAAAGCGCCTCCCAAGGTCGAGGCACCCAGGCCGGTGCCGGTAAAAATAGAGCCAAAAAAATCCGAGCCGGTCGATTTGACGCACAACCCGGTTCTCGCGCAAAAAGTTGAAGAAGTCAAGACGGAGCCCCCTGCCCCCTCTCCTGAGCCGGTTCGCAAAGTGTACGGCCTGCGTAAGGTGTATTCCACCGGGCTCGGCGATGAGGGCGCTGCCTCCGACGCGGTGATCGGGAAGCTCGGCAATACCCTGAACGCTCCCATCGACACGTTTACTCCCCAAAAGGAGGAGCTGAAGGGAACCGTGGCGCCGGTGACCACAGTTCAGAAGTTCCCGAAACTCAAGGTTTCGGTGCAACCCCTGTACTCCAAGGAGATGATCGCGCATGACATCGAAGGAATCATCAGGGCGAATATCCTGGTGGATGTGGACGGGAAGGTTAAAAAGGTCATCGTCCTCAACGACCTCGGCTACGGATCGAAGGAAGAAGTCTACGATGCCTGCCTGAAACTGGTATTCGATCCGGCGTACCGCAACAACGTGCCGGTCGCGGTATGGATACCCTTTTCGTTTACCTTTGAGCTTTCGCATTGAAAAAGAGGCTTTCATGACTCATAGAGCCGGATTATGGTTGCTAGCTGCCATGCTCGGTGTGGCCGTTGCGCAGGAGGCGCCCACGCCGGCCGGGCAGGGCCTGCCTGCCACGGTTCAGGAGACTCCGACTACCCCCGCCGCCGATACCGCCGCTCCCGCGCTCGAAAAGGAGCCGGTGCTTACCGGCTTCGTCAAGGCAGTCTACCCTCCGGAGCTGCTCAAACAGGGTATTACCGGGACCGTGACGCTCGAACTTCTTGTCAACGAACGCGGCACCATCGACAGCGTCGTGGTGACCAGGGGGTTGGTGCCGGCGCTCGACTCCGCGGTTGCAAAGGCGGCTGCCGCGTTTGTGTTTACCCCGGCCATGGCCGGGGGAAAGCCGGTGCCGGTGCTCATAACCTACGAGTACCGGATTACCCTTGCCGACGAAATCCGGAAAATAGATACTATTGTCAATTTCTCAGGTCGGGTGGTCGAGCGCGGGACCCGTGCCCCCATTCCCGGCGAAATGGTTTTCGTTTCCGTTCTCGATACTACTGCCGATTCCACCATTAAAATCCCCTGGAGCGTTTACCTGCACAAGATCGGATCGCTTCCCGGCCAGCATCTGGAGGGGACCGACATTGCCACTCTTACCGATTCGCTTGGCTATTTCTCCTTCAAATCGCTGCCCCTGGGCAAGATCCTGGTCAGCATTGCCGCACCGGGCTGCCAGGTCTTCCATGAATATCACCTTATCAGGCGCGGAAAAGCCGTCGAGGTGGTCTACCGTCTTGAGCGCACCTCCTTTTCCGATTACAATATCGTTGTTCATGGGCAGAAGGAGCAGGAGGAGGAGGTTTCGGAGCGGACCCTGACGCAGAATGAGGTGCAGATGGTTCCCGGGTTCGGCGGCGACGCGGTCAAGGTCATCGAATCGCTGCCGGGCGTCGCGCGGGCGTCGATCCTGTCGGGCCAGATCGTGATTCGCGGATCGGCCACCGGCGATTCGCACTTCTACATCGACGGTGTCACCCTGCCGACGCTCTTTCACTTCGGCGGCGTCACCTCGACCTACAATTCGGAAGCGCTGCAGTCGGTCGACTACTATCCCGGCGGATTCGGGACGCGTTACGGCGACGCGCTCGGAGGCGTCGTCGACCTGACCGGACGCAAGCCCAAGACCGATCGGCTTCACGGCTACATCGATGTCAACCTTTTCGACGCGGGATTCCTGCTCGAAGGCCCGCTGGCCGACCACGTATCGTTCATGGTGACCGCGCGGCGAAGCTACATTGCCAACGTCCTGGACTGGTTTCTCAAGGACGTCGCCAAAATCAGCATACCGTTCACGGTCGTGCCCTATTACTACGACTTTGTCGCGCGCCTTGACGCGGACCTTTCCAAGAGCAACCATGTCTACGTGACCCTGTTCGGCTCCGAAGACAAGCTGCAGCTCATCAGCAGCAGCGAGCGCGGCGGAAGCAACCAGGTCTCGTCCAATACCAACGAAATAAGCGACCTCTCCTATTTCACCATGGGCATCGCAGGATGGCAGTGGACCATAAGCGACAAGGTCAAGAGCGACCTGCATTTCTCCATCTGCAACCTGAGCCAGCAGGAGTCGATTGCCGGTTTTACCAATGTCAATGGCAACGCACTGGCCAAGTACCTGCGCGACGAATTCACCTTTGCCGCCTCGAACGCCCTCACCTGGCATGCGGGAGCGGATATCCAGGCGATTCCCTACAACCTGGACCTGACCTATTTCAATAGTAAGGGGGTACTGGTCAAAGATACCGCCCACGACAACCTGGGTCCCTACGGTGTGTACGGGTTCGCGGACTGGAAACCGATCCCGAAACTTACCCTGACACCGGGGATACGATACGATTACTATCCCGAGCTGAAGTTTAAAGGACCCATAATCCCGGAGTTCTGGAACTACGACTCATGGGATGATAAGGGTACTTCGGGTGTGCCGTCGCTCAGGCTTGCAGCACGGTACGCCCTGGACAGCCGTCAGACGGTGAAGGCCTCGGCAGGGTCGTATAATGAAACGCCGCAGCCGGTCCTCGAATCGATCCTCCCCAACCTCGGTAACCCCGACCTCGGCGCACAACTCGGATCACAGTATGTTGTCGGCTACGAACGGAAGATCTCACCGCTCATCAGCGCCGACCTTGAAGCCTATTACAATCGTCAATGGGACGTCGCAACGCAGCCGCCCGCCGCGGATACCTCCGATCTCGGGTACGTCGGTAACGGCAGGGCCCAGATGCACGGCATCGAGCTCCTGCTGAAGCACGACCAGGGAAAGCGCTTTTTCGGGTGGATCGCCTACTCGCTTTCGCGAAGCGAGCGCTGGGACTATACCGAAAACCAGTGGGTTCTTTACAATGCGGACCAGACGAACAACCTCCAGCTCATCGGCAGCTACAAGGTGACACCAACGCAGATTGCCGGAATCCGCTTCCAGTACGTTACCGGCGACCCGACGACGCCGATATACGGAAGCCAGTTGTACGATGCAACCTCGCGGACATACATCCCGACCAAGGGTCCGACCAACTCCGGTCGCATGCCTCCCTATATCAATCTCGATCTGCGCTATGATAAGAAATTCATCTATGCCCTCTGGCAATGGTCGATCTATATCGATGTGTCCCATGTGGAAAACTTGTTCGGCAAGGGGTACCACAGCCCGGAACTCGATGAGTACGAGTGGAACTACAACTATACGGAAAAGAATGTGTTTTCAGACATAACACGACCGGCATTTGGAGTGAAGTTGGAATTTTAAGGATTATTCGCCGGCGCAGCACAAAAAGAGATAAGAAGCCGTTCGTGGTGAGCCTGTCGAACCATGAACGGTGCGGAATTGCTGCCCACCCTTCGACAGGCTCAGGGCGAACGACGTTTGCCGTAACGCACTTATGAACTGATCGGTAAAAAGGCGACATTATGAATAAACTCACGATAGCGCTCATCGGTGTGTTCCTCCTGCAATGCAGCTCGTTCCAGAACCGGTACGACCGTCTCGAACCCTCTGTCATCAGGCCGATAGGATTTGTCTACGACCCGTACGCCGAGGGAGCGCCGGGCGACACCATCCACCTGCACGCCTACTTTGCGGGTGATACCGTTGTTTCTTCAACCTGGCAACTCTCCTATAACTATCTTCAGGCAGCAAGCGGAAACAGCGACACAATAATCGATTATGCGCCGCTCCCGATCTTCGGGGTGACCTCCAACCTGCCCGACTCGATGGATTTTTACTTTGTCATACCGGATACGACCTTTTATCTTACCCAGGCGATTTCGCAGCAGTCACTCTCTACCCTGAAAGCCTCCCTGCCCGCAGCCATGGGATCCATGACCCAGCAGAGCCTGGCCGCATTTCTTCGCAGCCTGGGTGTCGTGAATTTAAACGATACACCGGCTGTCCTGGCTTTCCTGCAAGTATGGGGACCAACGCTCGGCATTGCCGCATCCTCTCCCGCTGCTGTGGATTCCCTGGCGGTTATCGCGGGAAAAGTCGTTTCGGTCTTTTCGGTAAAGGGCGTGGTCCTGGCCACACTGACGGCAAAAGACGGATCACAGCTCAAGGAACGGGGGCAATTTACCATCCGGTACAACAGCCACTTCCAGAATACGCCGCTGGATACCATAATCCCGGTGGCCCGGAACCCGATCATGCACTGGGTCGGGGTCTATACGATTAAGAACGACAGCACGGCAGGCTTTGCACCCGGGGACTCGATCCTTGGGGGAAGATATACGCCTCAGTACCTCTATAACGACCTGTCGCCGGTTGCGATTTCGGACACCATCCTTATCGATACCGGCTATACGTATTTCTTCGGCGCCGACAGCGGGATCTACCCCGTGACCCTTAACGGCACATCCGCTATCGATACCACCCGCGATAAGCTGTATTATACCGACTCAAAAACCGGGCGCGATACGTTCCAGCTGGCGACCTGGTATTACGACTGGGAATACGAAGATGACCTCGATTCGGTCACCCTGCCGGAGGATTCGCTCCTGCTCCTGGTGCCCGGAAGTTCGGGCGGCGGCGGCGAAGAGGAATCGTATATGCAGTTCCTTCCTTCGGTCGATACGAAAATGACCAAGGCGCATATCTGGGTCACGGTGTACGATTCGTACCTCGGCCAGCTGAACTTTCCTGTCGGCTTCAAGATCCGTAACTTCGAAGTTTACTTCAAATATTCCGCTGCGTACCTTGCGAAACATGGCAGGAGCCCGGGGCAGGCGGCAATGGTTAAGGCGGCGATAAAAGCTAAACGTAGGGCTTAAATATTTAATTCTTGTTAGTGCCCAGGTGGGGAAACCATTTACAATGGTTTCCCCTGGCCTGAAGCCGCCAAAGCGCGTCTTCAGGCACACCCTTTCCNNTCCTGCGGAAGGGGGAGGCGATGTTCGCCTCTGGCAAACGCTCTCCCCCCCCCGCAACGCTCTCTTTAAGGGTAGAAAACACATTACAACCGGCGTATTCCACTGGAACACGATAAATTTATGAGCGCCTTGACTCTCTTTCCGAATTTAAGGCTACCGACAGCGCAATTTGGAATATTGAGCTTGGCGGAAAAATATCAACAGCCGTCTTGGTGGCACCGGCTGTTCTACAGGCCTGCGTCTTTTGGCCGTTTCGTATCTAATGAACCACCCTGTAGCTTGCTGCGGGGTAGTTCATT
>PLTF01000121.1:0-11488 GCA_003164335.1 Fibrobacterota bacterium | reverse complement strand
GGTTCCCCCACCAAGGGCATTTGATTTTAGCTCGGTTCCCCCACCAGAAGTTTTTAGAATGGTTCACCTGATAAAATAAAAAAGGAGTCTTTTGCAACTGATCCTCGCAAAAGACTCCCCTACTGCATGCCACTATCACTATTCACCGTCGCCGGCCTGTCACGGCCTATAGCTGTTATACCTACGGCTGCTTCTTCAGATCGACGGTCATGACTCCCTTATCGGCAAGATTGCCGCGCGTGGCGGCATAGTTCGAAATCGGCTTGTTCTGGCTGTCCGCGACCGAGGCAACCACTGCCGGAGCCGTTGCGGCAGGCTGGACGGCCTGCACGGGCGCGACCTGCGTAGGGGCGGCAAGACTCTTCAACTGCTTCGCATTATTGATGTTGAACGTGATGTACCCGATGGTTGCGAAGCCCATGACGAAGAGCATGATCGGAACGACCGATTTCCGGACAAAGGCCGGAAAGAACGACAGGCCTGCTACCTTGCGCCGGGGGTCGAAACAGACACGCAGGATTTCGCGGTCGATTGCGGCGGAAGGAGCATCGCAGAGCATTGCAGCAGTGAAGAAGCGCGCCTGGTCCGCACGGTAGGCGCTCAATTCACCTCTGCATGACTCGCATTGTTCGAGATGGTTCCGGTATTCAGCTGATTGGTCAGGCGTCAACTCGTTTGCGCTGAATAACAATCCGAGTTCTTCCCACTTAGGACACTCCATCGATCCCCCTTTTTTGAAGATCTTTCCGAATATTTTTAAGAGCCAGCCGCATACGACCTAGTGCGGTATTGATCGGACAATTCATTATTTCCGCGATTTCCTTGAATGGTACTCCGCCGATTTCCCGTAGCATGAAGACCTCTCGCTGAAAGGGATCCAGCTTTTCAACGGAACTTGCAATGATACGCCGCATGTTTTCATTTGCACTGTGTTCATCGGGAAGACCCATGCGGCTTCCCACCGAATCGGCAGCCTCTTCCTGGTGATCGTTTTCAACCCGCGCATGTCGAAAGTAATCTATGGTTCTCTTATGCGCTATCCCGAAAAGCCAACTCAGGAAACTCCTTGACCGATCAAATTGCAGGGCATTGCGATACGCCGCAAGAAACGTCTCCTGGAGGAGATCTTCTGCGACCTCCCGCTCCCCGGTCATTTTAATCAGGAAGCCGAATACCCTGTTTTTATATTTATCGTAAAGACCTGAAAATCCCCTCTTGTCGCCTTTCAGCCATAAATCGAAAAGCTGCTGATTTTCAATTTCATCTTCAGGATCATTCATAATTACTACGTCTCTCAATTTGGATTATTGTGATTATTGAACGTATTTGAGCACGTTTGCCGATGTCGCCGATGCTTTCGAAACCGCCGCTAATAAGCGATGGGGCGACCCTGGATAAGGCCGCCCCAAAACACCTGCCGAAAGAGGGGACCAGCAGGCCCCCATCCATTCCCGAAATACCCCTTGAAGGCAACTACAACCTATTTGCCTGTCTTCTGAGCTTCATCGAGGATCTCCTTGTTCGAAGGGTCGAGCGCAAGAGCCTTCTGCAAGTGGTCCTGATAGGCCTGCGTGTCCTTCACCACCTTCGCCAGACGCGCAAGGCCAAGCTCTGCGAGGGCATATTTGGGATCCGCCTTCAGCGCCCGCTGGTAAAATGTTTCAGCCCATTTTACCTTGGATTGCAGCAGATACACATCGGCCCGTGCGGACAGCGACGGTGCATAGTTCGGGTTGATATTCTGGATCTCCTTGTAGGTTTCTATGGCGTCGTCATACTTTTTGTTGAGAGTCTGGATTTTTGCCTTCAGCATGAGGACATCGATGTTGTCGGCCTCGGTAGCCAGAATATCTTCAACGGTATTTGCAGCGGCTTTCAGGTCGCCCAGGTTGATGCTTATCTCGACCGAGACCATCAAATACTTATTGTCCCGCTTGAGTTCGATAAGCTCCTTGATCTCATCGGCGGCCTTTTTATCCTGCCCGGTTTTCCGGTAAAGATCGCACAGTTCAAAACGTATATCCGTATCGTTGGGCTTACCCGCCTTGGCCTTCCTGAGAAGCTCGATGGCCTGGTCCCGCCGGTTGGATGCTGCATACCCCTTGGCCATTGCAGCCATGACATCGGGGTCGTTGGGCATCAGCATGTTGGCGACTTCAAGGAACGTAAGGGCCTGGGTTAATGAATCTTTAGCGGCAAGGATGAGCCCTATGCGTTTATTTCCCTCGGGGTTTTGAGGATCTGCCTGGTTGTACTTGCGATATGCCGCAAGGGCATCGTCCTGGTTGCCGATCTCGCGGTAAGCCTTCCCGAGTTCAAGCCACACAGCCGGAACCGTTTCAGCTAAGGCGGCTGTTTTTTTCAGCAGGGCGATCGCCTTGGGAAGCATCTCCGGCTTGGCCGAAAGCATGGTCCCGAGACGGAGGAAATTCCGGTAATCCTTGGGATACAGCACCGTATTTGACTGATAAATTTTCATTGCGGCTGCCGGATTTGCTTTTTCCTGCAGGAAAGCCTGCTTATAGGAAGCATCGGGATCACCGGGCCCCGGGATCGCACAGAAAGCGGCATAGGCCTCCGCTGCCTTCTGGGTCTGGCCGTCGTTCTCGTAGGCTACCGCAAGCGCCTTGAGGATCGCTCGGTTGACCTTTGCGCTGAATTTCATCGCCCGCAGCGGTTCGAGTACCTTGATTGCATCCTTATACTGCCTGGTTTCACTGCAGGCGTCCGAATAAATAATGGCATACTCGGCATCGTCGTCGGACTGGTACTGCAGCGCCGAAAGGTACTTTATCGCACCGGCGTAATCCTTGGAATCGAAGGCATATTTGCCCAGCTTCTTCGCAACCACCTGATCGCGCGGCACCTTGGCGAGATACCGCTTGTAGTCCTTGGCCGCGGCAGTCATATCGTTTTTCTTGTAATAAATATCGCCCAGGTCACGATAGGCGTCGGTCGCGTTGGTGTCCATCATAACGACCTGTTCATAGGAAATAATGGCGTCGTTGGTGGATCCGGCAGCGGCCTGGCAGGCAGCCATTGACGAAAGAGCATCGACGCTTTGCGGATCGATCACGAGCGCCTTCTGGTACATCTCAATCGCCTTGGGGTAGACTCCTTTTTTCTGGTAGATAAGACCCAGTGTCTGGTAGGTTCCGACATCCGCCTCTCCGGACTTTATGACATTGGATAACGCGGTGATGACCTCCTCCTGCTGGCCCTTGGCAATGACGATCTCGGCATAACGCTTGTAGAATCCCTTGATGGCCGGATTCAACTTGATGGCGGCCCGATAGGCGACAAGCGCCTTATCGTAATCCTTGAGCTGATACAGGACATCGCCGTAATCGCGTTCTCCGTCTGCGGACGGGACGATTTCGAGATAGTGCGCAAGATAGCCGGCCGCCTCGGAAAAGTTTTTCTGGCCAAGCGTGATCTCGTAAAGCCGATGCAGAGCTTCCTCATTCTTCGGCTGCAGCGTAACGATCTCCTTGTACAGCTTCAGAGCGGAAGCGAGGTCGGAGTGCGCGTCGGCATCATGCGCCAGCCGGATTCTTGACGGCACATCCACGGTGCTCTTCGCGATGATATCCTTGTCAAGTTCGTGGAGCTTCGCCTTTTCGTTGTTCTGGTCGTAACAGACGGCAAGCCGCTCCTTATAGCCGATATTGCCCGGCTGGGTCCTGACCATGAATTCGACATGCGAAACCGCTCCGAGGTAGTCCTTTTCCTGCATCAGGATGTCGGCGAGGACAACGTGCGGATCCCAGAGGGTCGAATCGAGCCCGACCGCCGATTTTGCGGCTTCCTTGGCGGCTTCAACGCGATTGAGATTGTACGCAGACTCGGCTATGCCGCTCAGCGCAGCCGCGCTCTTCTTCAGAGAGTTGCTTTTGTCAAACTGGGTGAAGGCTTCCTTGTAATTCTTCCCTTTGAGGTAATATTGCCCGAGCGTCAGATAGACGGAAGCATCGCCCGGCGACAGGGAAATGAGCGTTTCGAGAGTATGCTTCGCCTTTTCGGTCATGCCGCTCTTCTGGTAGAGGTCGGCAAGGCGCGCGTACGCCTCAACGCTTTTGCTGTTGATGACCAGGTACTTTTCGAGGGTTGCAATGGCCTGTGCGCCGTTATTCTGGGCCTGGTAGGCATCCGCGAGAAGAAAATAGATATCGGGCACCACGGCGGCCTTCGGATCGGCATTTGCCACGAACTGGTAATTGGCGAGCGCCTGCGCATAGTCCTTCTTTTCCATCCGTGCCGCGGCTTCCTTTACATGTGATATGAGCGCTTCTTTGCTCGTAGCGGTTCCGAAAAGGGTAACCGCTTTTTCCCAGGAAGCCGAAGCGGCCGCCGCATTGTTGCTTTTTTCGGCTGCCACGGCGGCCTGATAATAATCGAGCGCTGCCATTCCTTTACCGGCAAGCTTGCCGTACTGAGCCGAGGCATCGGCGTAGCTGCCCTGCGCGAAGAGCGCGCGGGCAAGCAGGAGACCCGCATCGTCCGGTGCACCGCCTTTGGCAATAGTCTCTTTCAGATAGGCAATGGCGGAATCCGGCGCTCCGGCTCCGGCGCTGGCGTTGCCGATTTTATAGGCAAGGCTGCCGTCGTGACTTTTAAGGTAGGATTTTTTGAGAAGCGGAAGAGCTTTCTGCCACTCTTTATTGTTGTAGTAGATGTTGCCGAGCTCTTTATTGGCAATGACGTTGCCCGAATCTCCCTGGATAACCTTTTCGAGGGCCGCCTTCGCCTCCACCGACCGGTTGAGTGCTATGCAGGCCCGGGCATATTGCCAGGATGCCTCTGCGGTAAAGTTCTTGTCGAGAGCTTTTTTGGCAAGGTTGAGAGCCGCTTCGGGCTGTTCCAGCTGGTTATAGAGGGTCGCGGCGCCGAGGAGCGCCTGGTAGTTATTCTGGTCAAGTCGCCAGGCGACAAGATAACAGGCCAGAGCCTTTTCAGGGACTCCCACCGCCTCATTTGCCTGTGCAAGTGCTACCCAGGTAGCGGCATCACGTTGACCCGGCGGAACTTTATCCTCCGCATAATCAATTGCCTCCTTGTATTTCTTGTCCGCGATCAGCTTGTCGAGTGTCGGCTCCGAAAAAATGGAGAAGGAGGCGGCAAGGAGAAAAAGCGCAACCGCGGCGCTACTACGGCTGAAGAAAAACCACGTCATGGGAGAGACTCCTTTTCAACTGAGTTAAGGGCGCGGAGGTATGTCGACGGCGACGGAGATACCCCTTCCGGAGAGGCTGAAAATCCAGTTATCGGGAAACTAATCTTCTGAAATTAAATCAGTTACAAAAAATGATATATTGAATGAGCCGGGTGCAAGAAACGCATTGAAATTCCTCATGTAATGATAGTTTCCGCCCTTGCCGGAGCGGTACCGGAGCCGCTTTCACCTGATTTGCGCCCGGCATCGAGACACTCCAGAAATTCCTGCCAGCCAAATGCGGATCCGGGATCCGTTTTTATGTCCTTCCTCAGACCGGCACTCACCGCACGGTGCCCTGCAATATCCTCGTGGCCGACATAGGTAAAATGCCTGCCGTGCCGCCTCTCGATATCGACGCAGAGCTCTGCGAGTTTCCCGTATTGTGCCGCAGTAAATCCCGATGCCGGGGAGGCGGCCAGCTCGATACCCAGGGAAAACTCGTTCACCGCCTGCCGGTTATCCGGCTCGGGCATGATGCTCCCTCCGGCATGCCATGCCTTCAACTCCTCAGGAACGAGCCGGACTATTTCGCCGCTTCGCTCGATCAGGTAGTGGCTGGAAACACCGTAATCACAGAATATTTTAAGAATCCACCGGCGATCGAAGGGTTCCGCCGGTGAGAGCGCCCCGGCGCTGACGCTGTGGATCACGATGACGTTCACTTCACGTGGCCGAAGCCGCGGCTCCCACAGGTGCTCCCTGCCGGTGGCCGCAATCCGCGAACCGAGAGTGGCTCCGTCCACGATCAGCGGATTTTCGGTGTCGAGGAGGCAGGGAGTGATTTCCATGGTTCAGCCTCACATCGTTTCCGCGAGCAGGTACGGCAGGATGCGGTCGATATGATGTTCGATAAATTTGAAATTTCGCCGGTACTCGCCGAAGCCTCTGCCGAGGGGATCCGGTATTTCGCCCCTCTTCCCCTCCAGCGCCGGCCAGGCCCCCAGAAGAAAGACCCGTTCCGAGGCATCCGGCACAAACATCTGCAGATACTGCTTCTGGTACGCTTCCATCACAAAGATAAAATCCGACTGTTTCAACTCTTCATAATCAACCGGCCGCGAGATATGCCCCGAGATGTCGATGGTTTGTTCGCTGCAGGCGGCAAGCGAATCCGCCGAAGCCATCAGGCCCTCCTTGGCGTGAATTCCCATGGAACTGACGCTGAAATCACTCTTCCCGATCCGTGATAGCCGGTCTTTCAGGATACCTTCGGCTGTCGGACTTCGGCACATGTTCCCGGTACAGACAAAAACTACGCTGGGCAAGAGGCGGCTCCCGGAGGGATAGAGGGCATCGGTGAAAAATAGTATTTTACAAATTTAAATGAGAGGGAGATCCGCCATGGCTTTGTCCGATGATGAAAAAACCCTGATAGAAGAGGCCCTCAGCGTCTATCTTCAGGTTATAGCGAGGCAGGTTTCGCCGCAGCAGGCTCAGCAGCTTGCCGGCGTGGCCCAGGGAATTATCCGCAAGCTGGACTCGCTCGACTCCGGAGCGACCGGCAAACGAGGCAACAAACCAGCGGGCATATCGGACGAGTGGTACAGCAAAGTCTGCCTCACCTGCGACAAGCTTGCTCCCTCGGGCTGTACCGACAAGGTAACCGAGAAATACCCCGGCAAATGCGATCCCATCCTCCATTACGAGCGGGAAAAACTGCTTAAGGCCGGGGCATAGCGCAAAAGTCCCGGTTCACACCACCCGCACAAGGCAGTAGGACTTTTTCCCCTTCTGCAGCAGCACGTACTTTTCGTTCAACAGCTGCGCAGACCCGATGATCGCGTTCGGATCGCCGATCTTTTCCTTGTTCACCGAGAGCCCGCCTGCGGCAATCATCCGGCGCGCCTCGCCCTTTGAGGCGAAAAACCCGGTTTTTTCGACAGCCAGCTCGACGACCGGAATCCCGGCCTCGATTGACGCCCGAGGAATGTCCGCCTGCGGCACCCCCTCGAATACCGAGAGGAAGTCCCCTTCCGACAAGCTGCGCAGCGATTCGGTCGTTCCGGCGCCGAAGAGCACCTCCGAGGCCTCGATGGCCGCCCGGTAATCCTGCTCGGAGTGAACCAGCACCGTCATGGACCGCGCAAGCGCCTTCTGCAGAGGCCGCTCGTGCGGGGCGGCGGCCTGGTCGGCTTCGAGCCCGGCGATTTCCCCGGCCGAGAGAAGCGTGAATATCCGGAGCAGCCTGGGTGCGTCCTCGTCGGTGGTATTGAGCCAGTACTGGTAAAACTTGTAGGGCGAGGTCATGGCCCGGTCAAGCCAGACGCTCTCTCCCCCTTCGGACTTGCCGAACTTCTTACCGTCTGATCGCGTTAAAAGCGGGCAGGTAAGCGCATGCGCCTCCCCCCCGGCGGCACGCCGGATGAGCTCGGTCCCGGAGGTGATGTTTCCCCACTGGTCCGAGCCGCCGATCTGTATCCGGCAATTTTTATTTGTATAGAGCCAGAGGAAGTCGTACGCCTGGAGCAGCTGGTAGCTGAATTCGGTAAATGATATGCCGTTGTCCCACCGCCCCTTGACAGAGTCTTTCGCGACCATGTAGTTGACCGTCAGGTGTTTGCCCACATCGCGCAGGAAATCGAGGAAGCCGATCCCCTTGAACCAGTCGTAGTTGTTGACGAGTTCGGCGCCATGGGCCCCGGTGAAATCGAGGAACCGTTCAAGCTGCGCCTTCAGGCACTCCTGGTTGAAGCGGAGAACCTCAGGGTCGAGTAAATTCCGTTCCTCCGATTTCCCCGACGGGTCACCGATCATGCCGGTCGCACCGCCGACCAGGGCGATCGGCTTGTTGCCGGTCCGCTGGAAATGGACGAGCAGCATGATGGGAATAAGATTGCCGATGTGGAGCGACGGGGCGGTGGGGTCAAACCCCGCATACCCGGTGACCCCGCCGGACCTGCACAGCGCTTCGGCACCGGGTGTTATGCCATGGATCATGCCGCGCCACTGCAACTCTTCGATAAAATTCATGGGGCTCCCATTTATAGAATTGGCATTAATTTCAGTTTTACTTATTTGAAGATGAGATGAGAAAATAAGTTTTGCTGAGTTTTATTATAAGATCAGTAAGGATTGATGGAAAATTTAAGGCTTTTGATGGAGAAACGGAGCTTAAATCAAATGAACTTGAGGGGGAAACCGGGCTTAATTCAAAAGCCAGTGGTGGGGGAACCGCTGTTTTTTTCGCAGAGGCCTCGTGGGTCCCCGCNNCGTGCGGGTGACCCGGCTCAGCCATCCAAAAGCATTTGAAGTTGTCTTTGCTTTTGGATTCCGGCTCAGCCATCTAAAAGCATTTGAAGTTGCCTTTGCTTTTGGATTCCGGCTCAGCCATCCAAAAGCATTTGAAGTTGCCTTTGCTTTTGGATTCCAGCTCAGCCATCCAAATGAATTTTACTTTTCCTTTGAATTTGCTATTCTGAAAAATGCACTATATAGATCCCCTTCCCTATTTCCCTCCATTCCCGTACAATCTATGCCATGATCACCGTTATTGTTTGTTCCCGGACCGACCCCGCCGACACCCTCCACGAACGGAACGTGCGGAAAACCGCCACGGCTGAGCTCGAATACCTCCGATATGATAACCGCCTCTCCCCTGCCGGGCTCTGCTCCGTTTATAATCGCGGCGCTCAACTTGCGCAGGGCGATATCCTCGTGTTCATGCATGAGGACGTTTTTTTCATGGATACTGGCTGGGACACTGCCCTCATGCGCTCCTTCGCCGATCCCGGTGTCGGCATTGTCGGCATTGCCGGAACACAGTACCTCGGGCCCGAAGCACCGGGCTGGGCGGCGGCTGGGAGACCGTTTATCCGCGGGAAGGTGGTACATGAAACCGGCAACGGCGAAAACTTTCACCTCACGGTATTCTCCTGGGAAAAAACCGATATCGAGGTGGTGGCGGTGGACGGCCTGTTATTCGCGGTCAGGAAAAACTTGTTCGACCGGGTCCGGTTCGACGAGGCGACCTTCGACGGCTTCCACTTCTACGACCTCGATCTCTGCATGCAGGTGCGGAGAACC
The DNA here is from genome assembly GCA_003164335.1 of Fibrobacterota bacterium. GTDB lineage: Bacteria > Fibrobacterota > Chitinivibrionia > Chitinivibrionales > Chitinispirillaceae > BOG-1184. The sequence goes on along the minus strand of PLTF01000121.1, from coordinate 2,250 downwards.
CACCGCATCGTGGTCAATGCCGACATTGCGGTGAAGCATCTGTCCGGCGGATCGTTCGATGCTGCATGGAAGGGCTACGCGCTGCGGTTCGTGAGTAAATACCGCAGCGAGCTGCCGGCGAGCTGCGTACCGGGTGCTCCTGATCCCGCGCACCGGATACCGTTTGAAAGCTTCGATCTGCGGGGAAGAGTAACGCAGGAGACGATTGGATAGATATGTTCAGCGCTGCATTGTATAATAATGTCGGTTAGCATTTCCAGGACTCATCATACTGGCAAATAAATGGCGGTGAGGATAAACTCGCATGGCGAACAGCATCAACATGCTTCTCGACGTCAACGTGCCGATCTCTATCCAGCTCGGCCGCACAAAAATGACGATCAGGGAGCTCATAAATCTTAAAAGCGGGACCCTCGTAAAGCTTCGGCGGATGGCGGGCGAACCCATGGATGTCCTGGTGCGCAACAAACTTCTCGCCAAGGGCGAAATAACGGTCGTCGATGACCGGCTTTCGGTGCGGATCGGCCAGATCTATGGCGAAAAGGAGCGGTACAAGCACTTGTGATCCTGTGATCGATGCTCTGAAGCGCTACTCCCCTATGATCGTAACCGAAATGCGACGCCCGCGAGGGCCATCGAACTCACAGAAATAGATCGATTGCCAGGTACCGGTGACAAGCCTTCCGTTCGCTACGGGCACCCCGACGCTCAGGCCCACCAGCGACGTCTTGAGATGGCTGTCGGAATTTCCTTCCGCATGGCGGTACCCGTCGTCCACAGGAACAAGCCGGTTCAGCTTGTGAAAGAAATCCCTTTCGACATCGGGATCGGCATTTTCATTGATCGTCACGCCGCCGGTGGTATGAAGACTTGCAACCAGGCACATTCCGGCAATGATCCCGGAGTCGGCGATAGCCTTTTCCACCTCCCCGGTAACATCGACCCACTGGGTACGCGCCCTTGTGCGGACCGGCACCTCGCGCTGGTAAACCATAAGCACCTCCTGTAATGATTACGGGAGTAAAAATAGTGTTTGTGGCAGGTGCCCGGGAGCCCTCCCGGCAAAAAGAAATCGAAGCGGACCGATGGGAAGGACTATCAGCGGGTAAGCGCAAATTTATTGAGATTATCGAGCACCCAGCTCCATCCCTTCTCGCTCAGGAGGTAGCCCATGTAGTAATCCCCATTGTCGGCAAGGCAATCCTGCGATTTCAGGAAGCCCTTTTTAATAAGGCTTTTGAGCGCCACGGTAACGGCGATACTCGTGTATCCTGCAGCTTCCATTTCCTTTTTAACCCGATAGATCGAAGCATGGTCTTCGTGATGATTGAGGTTCGCGGCAATGGCGCCTATTACCAGTACCTCGTGCGGTTCAAGCCCGTCAAATTTGATTTCCCGGGACTCCCGCGATATCTCCGCCATCGCATCGAGTTTTTGCAGGTAGCCCTGGATTTTTGTGACTATTTTCTTGCGCAGAAGATCGACATCTCGCCTCGACTCGATGGCATAGCGGATTATGGTCCGGTGTTGGACATCGAAGGGCAAATTGACCTGCTTCTCCTCGGCGCAGAGCAGGACCACCTCTTTCTCCCAGGCAACCGCAAATCCGAGCTCGAACCAGACATTGGGATTATCAAGCGAAATTTCGGCAAAGCAGAGGCGGGCGTTCTTGATGCCCTTTTCAATATCCTCAATCGGGATGCTCACCTTGGGGTCATGATCGACCCTGTAGGGGATGAGTCCCGCATCCTCGATGGCCGGCGCAAAGATATCGGTGTAGCGCCGGTCGTACAGGCCGCCGTCGAACGGCTGGATGACGAAACAACTTTTATCGGGCATGATGGTGTTTGAAAGCCCCCGGTACGACTATTCCTGATAAAACACCGCACGCTCCCCTCTGCTCCTGCCGGAGAGGACTCGATAATTTTCGAATTTTGCCTGATTATACCATGGAACTGGAGAAAAGACAAGAAAAAATTGACATAGAAGAGTAAAATAATGCCTTTAAGCAATGCGGGGAGGGGGTGGATGAAGAAGGCTTCAGGCTTTTTGAAGCAAGGATGAAGGATGAAGGCGGAAGGATGAAGAAAGAATTTGATTTAAAGTCAAAATAATAGGGCGACCGCGGGTCGCCCCTACAAAGTCTTTTATGTTCTTTCTACCTATTGTGAGCGTTGCGGGAGGGGGAGAGCGCTTTGACCTCACCCCGGCCGCCGAAGCGGCCACCCCTCTCCCACAAGGCTATCCATG
>PLTF01000129.1 GCA_003164335.1 Fibrobacterota bacterium | reverse complement strand
CGGCTTTAGGCCAGGGGGAACCATTGTAAATGGTTTCCCCATCAATAACTTACTATTAAAGACTAATTTACATCATGTATATCGGATCAACATCTATTATCAGTTTATTTTTCTCCTTCGACCGCTCATGATTCCCCCTGACCGATGCCAGTACCCCGGAGAGAAGCTTCGGCGAAGCGGCTTTAAGAAGTAACGAGAACCGGAACTCGTTGCCCATTTTTTCGAGCGCTGCCGGGGCCGGACCGAGAAGGGCGATGGACGGTGCATTGGCCCTGATGCCTGCGGCGATCTTCCCGATCGACGCCTCCGCATCGTCGGCACGGGGACTCGCAACGACGATGCGGGCGAGCTTGGCAAACGGCGGGTAACACAGCTCCTTGCGGTTCGGAAGTTCGGTATTGTAGAAGCCCTCGTAGTCGTGCCGGGCCGAGGCCGCGATTGCCGGATCGTCGGGATAGCCGGTCTGGATCACCACCTCGCCGACACTGTCGTTGCGACCCGCACGGCCCGCCACCTGGGTGAGCAGCTGGAATGTCCGCTCCGATGCGCGAAAATCCGGGAAGAGCAGGCCGAGGTCGGCCTGCAGCACCCCGACAAGCGCTACCCCGGGAAAGTCGAGCCCCTTGGCAACCATCTGCGTCCCGAGCAGGATATCGGCCTCCCGGCGCGCGAACGCTTCGAGAATGGTGTGGTGCGACCGCTTGCCCTGAGTGGTATCGTGGTCCATGCGCAAAATCCTCGCGCCCGGGAATTTCGCCAGCAGCATCTCTTCGGCCTTCTGGATCCCGATGCCCTGGTACTTCATCTGCTCCCCATGACAGAGGGGACAGAGGTCCGGCGCCGCCTCCTCATGGCCGCAGCAGTGGCATTTGAGGAGATAGCCGGTCCGGTGGTAGCGCAGCGGCAGCGAGCACGCGGTGCAGCGATGGGTAAACCCGCACTCTTTACAGAGCAGAACGGCGGAGTAGCCGCGCCGGTTGAGGAGCAGGATGATCTGCCGCCCGGCCGCAAGCGCGGCGTTCATGGACGCTTCGAGCCGGTGCGACAGGATGGTCCAGTTCCCTGCGGCGCGCTCCTTGTTCATGTCGGCGATTGCAACGGCGGGAAGCCGCGCCTCGCCGAACCGGTTTGCAAGGGTCAGGAGGCGGTACTTCCCGTTCAGGGCATTGTAGTAGCTCTCGAAGCTCGGCGTCGCGCTTCCGAGGACCACGAGCGCGCGTCCGAAAACGCCGCGCATGATGGCGACGTCGCGCGCATGGTACCGCGGCTCGGTATCGGTCTGCTTGTAGCTTCCGTCATGCTCCTCATCGACGATGATAAGCCCCACGTTGTCGCACGGGGCAAGAACGGCGCTCCGGACGCCGATGACGAGCCGTTTCGTGCCGGTCACGAGCGCCTGTAAACTATCGCGGCGCTCGCCGTCGGACATTCGGCTGTGGATGACGGTCACCACATCCCCGACCGCAGCGCGGAACCGCATGATGGTCTGCGGGGTGAGCGAAATTTCCGGGACCAGGATGATGGCGCTGCGGCCCAGCGCCAGGATCCGCCCGGCAAGCTCGGTATAGACATGCGTCTTGCCGCTCCCGGTGATGCCGTGCAGGAGGAAGGGCTTGTCCGGCGCCGCCTGGCACGCCATGATCGTTTCGACGGCATCCCGCTGCTCCGCGGTCAGGGTTACCGAAGCCGGTTCAACCGGGACCGTGCCGGAAAACTCCTCGCGCGCCACGGTTTTTTTTTGGGCCAGCACAACCTTCTTCCGGCAGAGCGCGGCGAAGATTGAGGCCGAAATGCCGAAACGATTCTCAAGTTCTTTTCGGGTCAGGGGCTCCTTGCAGGTTCGTATCGCCTCAAAAGCAGTTTTCTGCAGCTTCGACAGCTCGGGCATTGTGCCATCGGGGTCGGCTGCTTTGTAGACGACGATGGTCTTTGCCAATGCGGCGGTGATGCCCTTCCCGACAAGCGGACGGAAGACTCGCCCGAGGTCGCACTGGTAGTAGGCGGCTATCCACTGGTACAGTTTGATGAGCGAACTGCCGCTGTCGGTCCAGCTTCCGGAGCGCATGCCGAGGATCGGCTTGAGGGTGGCGTATTCCGATTCCGCCTTCTCGGCCACCACGACGCCCCAGAGCGTGCGCCCCTTGAGATCCACCTGGACCGGCATGCCGGCGGAGAGCTTGCCGATGAACTCCTCCGGCACCCCGTAATCGAAGACCCCCCTGACCGCGATGGGAAAGGCAACCGAAGCGACGCGGTCGAATTTTAAGGACATTAAGGGTTTATCCGGGTTTTGCCGGGGCATGGGAGGGGTGGAGGGCGTAGAGGTCATGGGGTGGTAGTAATAAACACTATGGATAGGGAAAAGGCAAGGGTATGGGAGGAATAATATGTTGATTTTTTTTGTAGCGACTCTGGTGGGGAAACCGGGCTAAGTGCAAATGCCTTTGATGGGGAAACCTCGCTGCGCGGGCAGAGGTTGCATCGACCATAGCCGGATTGCAAGGACATCGCAACCCGGCCTGTGATTTTTCCGGTCCAGAAGGCGGAGAAAGGGCGGGTATTATCTGCCCGATAACACCATCAGCAGCCTTTTTTCAAAACCCGGCGTTTTGAATTGCACAACATATCCGCCGGGTGCAAGCGAAAGTGTTTTAAGCGGCAAAGAATAACTGCCCGTCGACACCATTCGATGAATACCGCAGGTTTTCCTTCCATGCATATCAAAGATGCTTATTTCTATAGCACAGGGCTTTGCAATTGTATAAAAGAGTATGCTGCTCTTTATACTGAAATTTGTTTTCATCACATTTTTTGTAGAAGCCAATACACCGCTGTAAACCGTTGTGAAGGTCCATGCATCCGACCACAGGCTTGCCCCTCCTGCGTTTGAAGCATTCACACGCCAATAATAGAGCGTATTAGTCTGGAGGCTGTCGACCATTTCGTTAGCCGATGTGAGATTGCTCTGGTTGAATACAAATGATGAAAAATCGGGTGCGGAAGAGGTTTGCAGGGCATATGCGGCAGCGCCGGTTACCGTCCCCCAACTTAGTATCACCGCCAATGGTTCATTTACTGCATGATTGCTCGGAGAGGAAAGAATCGGCACCGCAGGAGCGGAAATTATGGTCGTAAAACTCCAAATGCCTGACCACTCGGTGGTGCCCATCGTGGTCCCGACTGCATCGACCCTCCAGTAATAGGTAGTGCCGTAATAAAGCGGCCCGAGCGCCTGCGTAGAGACCGACAAACCACCCTGATCGAGGACCGTGGTCGAGAAACCAAATCCGGTTGTTACCTGGACCCGGTATGATGTCGCGCCGCTCAGGGTATTCCAGCTCATCGTGAGCGATATCGGCTGGTTCACGGTGTTATTGGCCGGCGCGATGAGAACAGGCGCGGATGGGGGGGCTGCATTGGTATACCAGCTTTCATGACCGGCCTCCTGGTTCTGCAGGGTGGTCAGCGACGCACTCCGCTGCTTGTCATAGGCGGTGACCGCGATGGTATCGGAAAGAGATGCTCCTGAAAGGGTGTACGTAGTGACGTTGCCGACATTGATCGAATTTGCAAAAGAAAAGCCGGTCGGAGAGCCGTAATAGACCCGGTAGCCGACGAGGTCGGATTCAAGGTTTGCATTCCAGGATAAAATGATCGAGCCCGTGCCCAGGTCTTTCTTCACGACGTTCACGGGAGGCATGACAGGCGCATTGGTATCGGGCGAGGTGAGGGGAGGGGTAAAATTAACAACGGATAGCGCGGAGTTGTTGACGTAGTCGTAGATCATTGCCTGGATATTGGAACTTACGGTCTGGCCCCACCAGTTATTTGCGGCGAAGATATTCGTTCCCTGGGGAAGAGAGTCGTACAAAGCATAGGTACTATTATTACCACTAATATTATTATTATGAATTACAGTTATTACAAATTATTCGTTACTACTCAGGCAGGTGCCAAAAATGGCGAATTTTCGCAAATTTCGATACTTGACCTAAGCTGTAAAATCGACAAAATGGCGTTTTTAAGCGAATTTGGCTATTTTCCTGTCGAGTACCTGAGTAGTAACGATTAATCAACCAAACACGCCAGAGCCTATTAGTTTTTAATTGGCCACATTGCAACACATTGGGAATTATAAAGATACGTATGATGTATTTATGAATTGATTTCCTTTAAACCCTTTATTCTCTCCGTTTTCTATTCTTTCAAACACCTTTTGGGAGGGAAAAGCATCAATGTGTTTTCTGCCTAATGGAGGCGTTGTGGAGGAACTAGAGCGCCTGCGGAGCGAGCCAAAGCACAGGATGTGCGAAGGCCACTCCGAAAGGAGCCCGAAGGGTGCGACGCTGGATGCGAAGCGTGCACCGAGGTAGGCATAGCCTCGTTCTTCCGCCAGAGACTTTATAAAAACTTCTTGCTTTTATATCATTAATTATCTTACAATATATAATGGATAAAAGGAGCCTCACGTGCAGATCGACCTTCATGATGCCCGGCCCGGAATGATACCAACCGAGGATATCGTCCTGCCCGGGAATTCCGGCAGCGTCCTGAAGCTCCAGCCCTTGACCAACGACACCATCTTCAGGCTGAAAATCGCCGGCATCAAAAAGATCGAAGTAGTAAGCCGTGATAAGCCCTACGACCTCGCCGGACCTGCACCCTCCGCGCAAAACAACGACCCGGCACAGCCGTCACCCGACCCCGAAATCCCCTCGCCCCGGAGCGCTCCCCTGCCGCCGAAGCTGGAGATCGCGGTTGCCCGGAATGCCATGTCCGCCGATCTCACGCTGGTACCGGCCGGGCCGGTCAGCGAGGAGCTGACCCTTGCGGCCCTGCAATCGGCATTGCGGCAGAGCGGGATAACGACCGGGGTGAACGAGGCGTTCCTGATCGATATCGTTGCGCAATGGACGCAAGAAAAACAGCATGCAGTGTTCGAGGGCGTCGCCCGGGGCATGCCTCCCCGCGAAGGCGACAACGGATCGGTCGAGTTTCTCTTCAACACCGAGACCTCACTTTCGCCGAAGGTCAATCCCGACGGAACCGCCGATTATCGCGAGGTCAATATTTACAATCCTGTCGGACAGGGCAGGAAACTCGCCCGGCTCAGGGTGCCGGGAAAGGGAATCCCCGGGACCACGATATTCGGCGAGGCCGTTGCCGCAACCGACGGGAAACCAGCCGTCCTGCCGACCGGTCCGAACACGGAAATCGATGCCGACGGCGAACTCGCTGCCTCCATCGACGGCGTTGTCCGTTATGCGGGCGGGCTCGTTGAGGTGGTCGAGGGCTTTACCATCGACGGCGACGTGGACTTTTCGACCGGGAATATCCGCTTCGACAAATCGGTCATGATCAAGGGCGACATCAAGCCGGGCTTCCGGGTGGAGTGCGGCGGCGACCTGCAGGTGGAGGGGCTCATCGAGGACTGTACGCTCATCGTCGGCGGCTCGGTGCTCTGCAAGCACGGCTTCATCGGCCAGGGCAAGGGACTCCTGGAGGCCGGGGGTGATGTCAACCTCGGATTCGTCATGAACCAGACCGTCAAGTCACGGAAAAGCGTCAACATAGCAAGGGATGCCGTCAACAGCCGGATTTACGCCCAGAACGCAATCAGCGTGCATGGAAAGCCGCTGTCGGTCGAGGGCGGGACACTCATGGCGCGGGAGTCCATAACCCTCCATGGGGTGGGAAACCGGGCCGGGGTGCGGACAGGCCTGGAGGTGGGATCGGACTATACCCTCCTCGAAGAGCTCATACAGAACGAGGAGGATGGGCTTGCGCTCAAGGGAAAGCACTACGAATATTCCGAAATCATCAAGAAGTACCGCCACTTCGCCGCTATCAAGAAGCGCCTGAGCCCCCAGGAAGAGCTTCTGGTGAGTAAACTGGAAGCAGCGGTCGCGCATCTGAAGGGACAATTGGCGGCGCTCTACGAGAGGCGGGAGGCAATACGCGGCGGACTCTATGAAATCGAACAGGCGTATATCGCCATCGGCCATGCCGCGCTCCCGGGCACGGAATTTAAAATCGGCGAACAGCGGTACACCGTCGAAATCGAGGTGGCCGGTTCTAAAACGGTGCGGCTCCTCCACCATGCCATCGGCATATTCTAGAAGTGCTTGAGCGCGCCTTTCCCCACAGGAAAGACGTTGAACCCTATTTTGTAAAGTGCTTCGTGGTCGAGGATGTTCCTGCCGTCGAAGATAAAGGCCGGTTTCTCCATACGTTCGAAAATGCGCCGGTAATCGAGGTCGCGGTAAAGTTGCCATTCGGTACAGAGCGCAATGGCATGGGCGCCCTGTGCCGCAGCATAGGGATCGTCGGTCAATTCGATGGCCTGCAGGTGGTCCGCGAGGTCGATTTTTGCGTTATCAAGAGCCTGCGGGTCGGTGATGACCACCTGCGCGCGCTCCTCGATGAGCTGGCGGGCGACCCCGATGGCCGGGGATTCGCGGGTATCGCCGGTATCGGCCTTGAAGGCAAACCCGAACAGCGCGATCCGCTTTCCCGCCACCGTGTTGAACATGGCTCCCACCATGGTGCTCACGAACCGACGGCGCTGGTGGTCGTTCATCGCCACGACGCTCTCCCAGTAGCTTGCCGCCTCGGAAAGCCCGTAACTCTGGCATATGTACACGAGGTTCAGGAGATCCTTCTTGAAGCAGGAGCCGCCGAACCCGACGCTCGGTGAGAGAAAACGCGGACCGATCCGGGAATCCATGCCGATGGCGCGCGAGACCTCCATGATGTTCGCCGAGGTTTTTTCGCAGAGCGCGGTTATGGAATTGATTGATGAAATTCTCTGCGCCAGGAATGCGTTTGCCGCCAGCTTGGAGAGCTCGGCGCTCCAGACGTTGCTTGTCAGGATTTTTTCGGCTGGAACCCAGTTTGCATAGATCTCAACGATCGTGTCGCGCGCCGCGATCCCCTGCGGGGTCTCCTGCGCGCCCACCAGGACCCGGTCGGGCCTGTCGATATCCGCAACCGCAGTGCCTTCGGCCAGGAATTCGGGATTCGATACCACCTCGAAATGGATTCCCTTGTCGTTGGCGTTCAGGATCCGCGACATGGCGGCGGCGGTCCTGACCGGCAGCGTGCTCTTTTCGACGATGATCTTGTCGGACGCGGCCTCCCGCACGATCATGCGCGCGGTCCGCTCCCAGTGCTGCAGGTCGGCGGCCTTGCCCGCCCCTTCGCCGAACGTTTTGGTGGGAGTATTGACCGAGACGAAAATGACCCCGGCCTCACGGATGGCGGCTTCGACTTCGGTCGAGAAAAAAAGATTCCGGCCCCGGGCGACCTTTACCACATCGAGTAAACCGGGTTCATAGATCGGGAGAGCGTCGGAATTCCACGCCTCGATCCGCGACGCATTGATATCGACCACCGTGACCTTGTACTGCGGGCAGCGGGCCGCAATCATGGCCATGGTCGGTCCGCCGACATACCCGGCACCGATACAGGCAATGCAGCGTTTAAATGACGTTCCCTCGTGCATATTTTTCCTCCGTGACAACGTATACCAAACTTATGAACTGATCGGCAACTGCCCGGCACACAGCCGCCCGCAGAAGCGGACCGGCTCAGCCGGGATTTTCCATCACGGCATTCCGGATCTCGCTGAAGACGAACGGCTTCCGGATCACGCCGCGTATCCCGTCGAACCGCAAAAGGTCGAGTTCAAGCTCACCTTTCCAGCTTGTCACGATGAATACCCTGGTGGCATCCATGCCGTTGGCCTTTACCCAGCGGGCGATTCCCCGCCCGCCGAGACCGTACAGGCAGAGCGGGGCAAAGACCGCATCGAAGGCGGATTTCTGCATCTCTTCGATCGCCAGCTCCCCGGTATCGACGATTAAAACCTCCACCCCGAGCCGCAACAGATGCTGCCGCATGATTTCACGCGACTCCACATCGTTGTCGATTACCAATACCTTGAGCATGGGTGCACCGGAAGTGTCTATGGAGCACTGCCGCGGCCCGGCAGGGCGACGACGGGCTGATAAAAAGAGACAAATAAAAGTATGTTCTGCCCACGCCGGAAAAATAGTGCACCCCTCAGCGGCTGGGGTGTTCGGGGGGAGTTAAATTTCGTTGATCTGGAGCGGCTTATGGTGGTGCAGGTGGTTCCTGCTGAAGTATTGAATCACAATGCATTCGGTACGCCTGCCGGGTTCGATATTGATGATGAAGCGATCGATCAGCCGGCGGACAAGGTACAGCCCGCGTCCGTGCTCCTCTTTTTCCCGGTCGGACTTATCCTCCTGGTCCAGCCAGCGGAGGGCATCGACCTTTTTCAGGTAGCCCTTCGGATCCTCCACCGCAACCCCGATCTTCTCATCGTCGCATGCCCAGGTGACCGTAATGCCGCTACCCTCTTCAATGACGAGGTCCGACCGCCACTCCGAGCGGGTAAGGCCGGTTGATCGCAGCGCACCGTGAAATACCGCATTGGCGATCAGCTCATCGATGGCAAGCCGCAGATAAAAATCGTCGCTGCCCTGCCAGAGCCCGGCAATGGTCGAGCATACCTCTTCGGAACGGTCGTAGGAATCGACTATGGTGCGCTCGATCTTCCGTCCGGGGAAATAGCGCTCCAAGCCGAATATATCGCCGGTAAGAATCGATCGAACGTAAAGGGAAAGTTCCCTGAGGTTGAAATCCGCACCCTTGACCAGGATATTGCCGATATTATGGCGGTGAATCAGGGAGAGATACTCGTCCACGTCGTACCCGGTCATGAGGATATGCTTGATATCGGGATAGCGCTCCCTGGTACGGCGGAACAGCTCAATGCCGTCCATCCCCGGCATGCGGATGTCGGAGATGATGATCTCCGGGGAGCATTGGGGAATACAGGCAAGCGCCTCGATGCCGTTGGATGCCTGGAAGGTACGGTAGCCCTGGCTCAGGAAAAGATCGGCGAAAAGCTGGCAATTGGACACCTCGTCGTCCACGATCAGGATCGACCGGTTGTCCCCTCCCCCTCTCCAACTCTGATCGGATCGAGCCCTGGGCGCAATTTCAGACCGTTTGGGAGTGCTTTCGATAATCAGGCCGGTCGTTTCGCTCATGGGGCTCTCCTGCTTTTTGCAGAATGAAACAGGGTGTTGTTTGAGGCAATTTTAATGATACCGATATGGGGAACTGATTTCAAGCCTTGTTTGAACCCTGGGCAATCCGTTGCGTTTGGTGGGGGAACCGGGCTAAATTCAAATGCCTCTGAGGGGGGAGGCGATGTTTGCCTGAAGGCAAACGCTCTTCCCCTCCCGCAACGCTCTCTTTCAGGGTAGAAAAAACATGGAAAGACAATGATTGAAAAGGATGAAAAAAGATTGTAATTCAAAGGTAAAGAAATGGGCGACCGCAGGTCGCCCCTACGAAGTCAAAGGCATTCCATTTTTTTGGTTATTGCTCTGATAGATCGATCGATGGCTGAATTTGCCTTCGAATCCCCCGCCTTCGGCGCCCCCTTATAAGGGGGATAAAGAGGGGATTTAATTAGGCAAGGGACGCCACTTGAGTACCGAAGATTTGATAAACCTGTAGGGACCAAGATCTTAAGCTTTTCTTGAACTCTTTTGATGTTGCGTTAGCGAGGGTGTCGGGGTAAACGAAGTGACCCCGACAGTGTTTCCAGACCAAGGCGAAGCCGCAGGGCTGGAAATACCGGCTCGGCTTTGCCGAGAGCCCGGCGGAGGCGCGCCGGAGGGCACCCTTCAGGGCGCCCAACGGCAGCTACAACCAAAAATATCAATAATCAGTCCATTTTGCCTTTTGGGCAAAATGGGCACGCCCAGAAGTTGACTTTGCTTTTGTAATTGGTAGCTTCAATTATTTTTTCCCCGGCTCCGATAAACCGATCTTTCTATCGAGTCGGACATAAACGCCCTCCTGCGAAAGTCTCTCTATGATTACTCTCGGCATTGAAACCTCCTGCGACGAAACCTCGGTTGCGCTCCTCTCCGATCAGGGGATCATTGCCAACAAAGTTTACTCCCAGCTCGAACACGCGGCCTACGGCGGGGTGGTCCCTGAGGTCGCCTCCCGGGCACACCTCGAAAAGATCGACCGCCTTGCCGCCGGGGTACTCGACGAAGCTTCGCTCCCGATTGACCGCATCGATCTCATCGCCGTGACCGACAGCCCCGGCCTTGCCGGAGCGCTTTTAATCGGCATCAGCTTCGCCCTCGGTCTCCACGTGCGGCACAGCATCCCGGTCTGCGGGATCAACCACCTCGAAGGCCACATCTGCGCAATCCTGCTGGAATACCCGGATATCGGCTTCCCCTTCCTGGCCATTGTAGCCTCGGGCGGACATACGGCGATCTACCGCGTCGACGACATCGGAACCTATGCCTGCCTCGGGCAGACCGTCGATGATGCCGCCGGGGAAGCGTTTGACAAGGCGGGGAAAATGCTCGGATTCCCCTACCCTGCGGGCCGGACCATCGAGGAGGAAGCACAGCGGGCGGGCAGCGCCGCCGGACCCTCATTCCCGGTCGCCCGGATGCCCGGAGCGCCGGGAAATTTCAGCTTCTCGGGCCTCAAAACCGCCCTCAAATACTATCTCAACGGCAAAGATGCCGATGCAGTACGCGCAGAGCGTCCGGCAATCTGCAGGGCGTTCCAGGAGGCGGTGGTAACTTCGATAGTCAACAATTGCGCCGATGCGGCGGAAAAGACCGGAATCGGTCGCCTGGCGCTCTGCGGCGGCGTCGCCTGCAACGGGCGGCTGCGCGAGGCTCTGCGGCAGCGCCTCGGGTCGCAGGTGTACTTTCCGCGCCCGTCGCTCTGTACCGACAACGGCGCCATGATCGCCTGCGCCGGGGTCAATCGGTTTAACCGCGCCATGCTGCGAGCTCCGCGAATGGATCCGGGCGGGACACTGTAACGGGAGGATGAATGGGAAATTTTGTGTGTATTGTTCTTGCCGGGTTCGGCTTCATTGCGATCGTATTTCTTCTCATGCTTTCCAGCCAGATGTTCAAGATGGAAAAGGCGTTGGCGGAGCTAACAGTATTGGTGGAGGGGAAAGTGAAGGAGATGTACAACAAGTAATGCATTACTGCTCGGGTGGGGAAACCGAGCTTAAATCAAAGGCCTATGAGGGGGAAACCTCGCTTCGCGGGTTTTCCCTGGCCTGAAGCCGCGTGCTTTTCGCGGCTCCGACCAGGGGGAACCGCCTAAGCGGTTCCCCCACCAGAAAAAAACCTTGAATTATTGATAAGCCCCGTTCCCCCACCAAAGGCCTTTATTGTAAGGCAGATTATATAAACACCGCCGGCGACGTATTAAATACCCCCGCCAATTTCTTTGCCATGGCCTTGCTGATCGCCCGCTGTCCGGATTCGTAATCGCTTATCCGGAATGCCGAAACGCCGATTTTCTGTCCTGTTTCGGCCAGGGTCCAGCCTGCCATATCGCGAAGTGTGCGAAGGCTTTTTGCCGGTGTCATGCGGGCGGAAATTTCCTTGTGCAGGTCGGTCTTGAACCAATCGACGTATTCCTCGCCCTCGTCCAGGATATAGCTTGCGTACTGCTTTTTAACCGTCGCGATTACCCGGGCCGGTGTCCTCGGCTTGAATCTGATGTTAATAGGGTGCGCTTTCGCGGCTGCCTGCATAATAGACCTCGATGGTTATGATTTCTTTCTCATGTCGCCAACAGGCGACGTAATGATGCGTCAAATGGCAATGGTTTCATTCTTCCCCAATTTGCCATAGTTCTGAAAAATATGAGGCCCTGTAGGGCCTGACTGCCTCAGAACGAAAACCAGATGTCCGAACCTTTCCTGCACCTCTTCCGGCAACCTGCGCAGGTTTTTCAGTACCGCCTTTTTAATGGCGATTTCATAGGGCATGCTAATAAATTACTCCATTTCGGGGAATTAATCAATGGTATCGATTAATTGGGTCGCGACGACCGCCCTGACTCATGTTTGAGATCACAATTTGTGATCTCAAAACCGGGCGAGATGACCCCGCCCCTACGGAGGAAAATTCTTTACCCGCCATAAGGGCGACCGCGGGTCGCCCCTACGAATTACCTAATCCTTCATGTGTTTTCTACCTAATGGAGGCGTTGCGAAGGGACGAGGGCGCCTGCTGAGCATCGCGAGGCAGGCATCGCCTCATGGTTTGGACTTTTTTGTTTTTATAACACCTCTCCTGGCGGAGAGGTCCGGCCGCCTTGGGCGGGGTGAGGTAAGGGGTGTGCCTAAAGACGCGTGCTTTTCGCGGCTTTAGGCCAGGGGGAACCGCCTAAGCGGTTCCCCCACCAGAAGCCTTTGAATTAAGCTCGGTTCCCCCACCGGAAGCCTTTATACCAATCATAACGCCAATCTTATCTGATCCGATCCCGTATCCACAATCTTTATTTTTTCTCTCTCCGCATTCTCCGGATTATCCATCCTGCCGATAGGCTCATAGCCCGCAAGGACTTCAAGGTCGGACGTTGCTGAAATATTTTTGACCTTGTAATGCTGAATTTCTTTTTCCTGCCCTGTTACAACAGGGTAGCCATGAGGCCCGTTGCGATGTCTCATAGGCCCTTTTAATGCACTGTGCGATGCCGCAAATGAAAGGTGTGAAGCAATCCGGGATGCAATGATTTCATTTGCCGCAGAAAGAAACGTTGCAGCCTGATTAATTATGTGGGGAGCGAAAGCCCGATCGATTTCAATGCCGATGCTGTTTCGCCCGCAGGCGATTGCGGCACATGCCGTTGTTCCCGTGCCCATAAACGGGTCCAGCACGACATCTTCATAGAGAGAGTACATGTTGATAAGGCGCCAGGCCAGGTCAAGCGGATAGGCCGCACTGCGCTCGCGCAGGTCGGAATGCATCAGCATTTGTTTTGCGCCCTTTAAATCCCAGATATCGGAAAACCATTTGTTCCGTTCTTCCCAATAAAAGGAACTCCGCATTCTTATTCGCTTTTCGGACCCACTTTGAAATTCTTTTTTGGCGCCTTTTCGGAAGATAAGAATATATTCATGCTCCAGGGTCACATAGGCCCCGACCGGAAGCATCCCTGAACCCATAAACTTATTGGGCGCATTGGTCGGTTTTCTCCACAGAATTACCGGCAGGCAATCAAAACCGACTGCACAAAATGAACTGATGATCCTGGAATGATTTGGGTAGAGCCGGAACCTGCCGCCGATTGACCGTGTCGCATCGCCGATATTTATGCAGGCAAAGGAGCCGACTTTAAGAACCCGGTAAAGCTCCTGCCATATTTTATCCAGTTCAACATGCATGGCTTCAAATGCGGAATCTCCATCATGGGAACCTAAATATTCATTCACCCGTGGAGCTAAGGAGGAAAAAAGCTTGTCCCACATTTGAATCATCGGGTATGGCGGCGATGTTACGACCAGATCAATGGATTGGTCTTTGATTTCGCTCATGTTCCGGGAATCGCCAATTATTATCCGGTGATTTGTCTGCATCGTGTCTTTCATTCATTTAAAATAAATTTAGCCGATTCCGCATAAACTATCAAAAATAAAGGGCAAAGTTACTGCTCCTGGTGGGGGAACCGAGCATGAATCTAATGCCGTTGAGGAGGAAACCTCGCTTCGCGGGTTGCCCATTTTGCCAAAAAGGTAAACTGGACTGATTATTATAGCTTGAATTGTAGCTGCCCCTGGTTGAAGCCCCCAAAGCGGGTCTCAAGACACACCCCTTCAGCAGGGGGCCGCAGCGCCCTCATTAGGTAGAAAGAACATGAAAGTTTTTGTAAACCAGATAGGGGCGCCCCGCGGTCGTCCCTTTTGACTTGCTTTGAATAAATAGTTTTCTTATCATTATTACCTCCTGTTTTTTCTACCTTAACAGAGAGCGTTGCGGGAGGGGTGTGCCTGAAGACGCGTGCTTTTCGCGGCTTTAGGCCAGGGGGAACCGCCTTAGCGGTTCCCCCACCAAGGGCATTTGATTTAACCCCGGGTCCCCAACCAAAAGCTACTATAGTATTGATCCCTCGCAAAAATAAGACTGCTTTTCCCATTTCTGCAATTGGAAAACCTCTGGTTATAAACGGCTTGCAATCAAACTTGATGCTCCTTCCGTATAAGGCCCGCCTTACGGCTATTACTCATTCTTTCATGGCACAACGTTTGCAAGTTGTAAAAAAAAATATGGCGTTCCATTTTGCAGCACGGTCATACATGTCGTTCGCCGCACGGGTCGGAATATGGGTTGGGTGCATGTTTAGGGAATCCATCAAACCCCAATGAAGGAGATCATCATGTTAGAACGCACCGCTCTATCGACAAAAAAGCCTCTTTCATTTTCAGTCTACCTGGTTATTCTTCTGCTGCCGGTCCAAATGTTTGCAACAACCCATATCGTGAATTTCGGCGGTTCGCTGGGGGATCACTTTTCTCCGGACTCATTTTCCGCCCATGTCGGGGACACGGTAACATGGACGGGCGATTTTACCATGTACTCCACCACATCTGAATCGATCCCCGCGGGCGCCGCCTCGTGGAGTTATGGCACGGAATCGAATACCTGTTTCAGCTATATTATAAAGGTCGCGGGTACTTAACCAAGGAGGTGTAATGGAAAACGAGCATATTTCCCGACGCGAATTTATTGCAGACACGGGCAAGACGGTCCTGGCGGCTGCGCTCCTGGCGCCCCTGGCGGGTTTCGGGGTTCAGGCCATGAGTCAGTCGATACCCGTGCTGGTAAACCCGATCGTTCTCGATTTGAACAAACCGGAGTACCGGGCGCTCGCCGCCCCCGGCGGTGCAATAACGGTTCCCAACCCCGGTGCACCGAACAAGCCGATCATGGTGACGAGAACGGACGAATCGACCGTTGCAGCGTTTTCCGTCATCTGCCCGCACCTCGGCTGCAAGGTCGGGCTTCCGCAGAACGGGATCATCTCGTGTCCATGCCATGCGTCAACATTCGATATGACCGGCAAGGTGACCAAGGGGCCTGCAAAGACCGATCTTTACCGGTTCGACGCGGTGCTGGACGGCTCCACCGTTACCATTATGCAGAAAAAAGCGTAACCCCAGGCTGCCCCTCGCACCGTAACCGCGGGGAGGCGTGCACCAGGAGCAGAGAAAAATGTCGCAGACCGTATTGAAAAATCCTTCGGGCCGAAAGGCTTACCTCATCACCGGCCCGACCTCGGGCATAGGTCGCGTCACAGCTCTCGAACTGGCGAAGCACGGCATGGTCGTCCTGGCAGGTCGCAACCGCGGTAAACTCGAAGAGATTCAGAAGATCATCGAGCAGAGAGGGCAGCAGGCGGTGTCGGTCGTCTGTGACTTGTCTATTCCTGCGAGTGTGCACCACGCAGTCGCGGAGATCGTCGGACTCCATCTCCCGATTGCCGGGCTGCTCAATAACGCGGGCATCATGCAGATGCGCGCTACGAAGAACGCGCTGGGCTGGGACATGACATTCGCAACGAACCACCTCGGGCCATTTGCGCTGACCGAGGCGCTCATGCCGCATCTCCCCGACGGCGCGAATGTCGTCTTTGTCGCCTCGGCCGTAGAAAATCCCGAGCACAAGCTCGCCACGGTCGCCGGCTTCAGGGGCGGTCGCTATATCTCTGCAGAGGCGAGCGCACGCGGCGAGTGGAAGCCCGGTGGTGCCACGCGTCCCGTCTTCGATGCCTATGCGACATCCAAGCAATGCAACCTTGCCACGATGATGGCATTCGCACGCGAGACGCCGCGGCTGCACTTCAGTGCGGTCGAGCCGGGCATCAATCCTACTACCGGCCTCGGGGGCGATGTCAACGCTTTCGTGCGCTTTCTGCAGACATACCTCATTCCGCTGCTCGTGCCGCTGCTCATGCCCTTTATAAAGATTTTGAGCACCCCGAAGCGGGCCGCGCGCGTGATCACCAAAATTTTGATCGATGCATCCGGTCAAACCGGTGTCTACTATGACCAGAGCGGCCATCCGTGGCTCGGCTCGACACAGGTGCGCGACACGAAGTTCCAGGATCGCATCGTTGCCGAAACACGCGCTCTTCTTTCAAAGATTCCGGCCTGAAATGAATTATGCGCAAGCGCCGGTGTCGCAATCGCGGCGCTGACCTTCAACAGATAATCCATTGCTGACATCGTAAAAATGAATTGCTCTCGTGAAGCATTTGGTTTGTAGTATATTAACCAGCGAATTCAATTTATAGTTGCCTTTGAACTTTATAGAATATGAGATGATTAGAGCTACTAAAATAAAAGCAACAACAAAAAGGAGCTTTTCCTGAAACTATCCTATGCATTTCTGCAGAAAATATCAGCTTGTTTGCCAAGTTCAGACAAGAAGATAATCAATACATTTCTCGGTGTTTCATTGCTGATTGCCGCACCGTTTGTTCCCGGAGCTTTCGCAGACTGCGCTATTGCACCATATACGAGTGATTCCAACACCGTGCTCCTGGACCATTTCGACGGCACCACAACAGCGACCATCTCCGGCGCTACAACTGCCTCCGGGTGCGGAAGCCAATGGACCGCCGCGACACCAATTTCTTCTTATATCTCCGGGCAGAACGGCTTGGGACAAGCACTTACAATGAGCCCTCCCGCCGGCGCTGTCGGCAGTTCGATCTCCTTCCTTAAATATCCGACGCAGGACATTTTATCTCTTCCCAATGGTACCATCGAGTTCTGGGTGTATCCGACGGGCTATCAAACCAGCCTCGCAGACCAGGGGCAGTACTACAACGCCTGCTACGGCTGGACCTTCCATATCAGCATTGATGCGAACGGTTATCTGACTTCCAGCGATTGGGCCTCTTCCAACAGTTTCAGTATGACATCAAATACAACCGTGCCCTTGAACACATGGAGCCATGTTGCCGTGTCGTGGGGAAGCACCGGGGCAAAGATGTACCTCAACGGCGTGCTGGTGGGGAGCAATGCCGCGACGAGTTATCCAGCCGGCGGTTATGGAGGATATCTGCTGGTGCCCAGCGGTACGCAAGGCGGGGCCGGTTGCATTATCGACGAACTGAGGATCTCAAACATACAGAGGACCAGCTTTAATTTGTGTAAGACAATCGCTCCGGCTGCGCCCGTTCTTACTTCGCCTGCGAATGGCGCAAATAATCAGTCGTTATCGCTCAGTTTAAACTGGAGTAGCTCCGCCGGGTCCACCTCCTACGAAGCTGAAGTTTCACTTTCGAGCTCCTTTGGCACCACACTGTTTGACCAATCGTCAACAACTTCAACAACTGCAGCAGTAAGCGGGCTTTCTAATAACGTGACCTATTACTGGCGTGCGAATGCGTTAAACATTGGCGGAATGACCTGGTCGAATACCTGGAGCTTTACGACGATCATTGCAGCGCCGGGCCTGATCGTTCTTTCATCTCCGACGAACAATGCGGGAAATCTGCCTACTGCATTGAGTTGCAGCTGGAGCACGGTTTCCAGTGCTGCTTCCTATGCCTTGCGGGTATCGACCGTTTCGTCCTTTCTAACTACCGTTACCGCTCAGAACAGTCTCAGCACTGGAAACGGTCAAATAAACGGGCTTGCAAACAACACACGGTACTATTGGATGGTCAATGCAACGAATGCTGGGGGAACCAGTGCCTGGTCGAGCATGTGGAGCTTTACTACCATACCATTGGCGCCCGGGGTTCCTTTGCTTTCATCGCCGACAAATGGGGCATTGAATCAATCGGCTGCGCCGACATTCAGTTGGGGCTCTGTTTCCGGTGCTACCTCCTATTCCTTTCAATTATCAACTGTTTCAAGCTTTTCACCGAATATTCTTTCAGGTACAAACTTGCAATCGACGTCGATTGCCGCATCCGGACTTGCAAATCTTTCCAAATACTATTGGCGAGTTAACGCCGCGAATGCGGGCGGAACAAGCTCATGGTCAAGTGTATGGAGTTTTACCGTAAATTTAACTTCAGTAGTTTCTTCTGACAGAATCACCATTGAACCATCTTTTTCAATTAAAAATGGGATCCTGTCATACACCCTTAGTCAACAAGGTCCCGTTGCAATCAGGATTTATGACATCCTTGGTAAGAAGATATTTGAACTCAATCGCATTCAATCGTCAGGGAACTACTCATTTTCTGTTAAGAACCGGCATCTCTCGCCTGAGCTGTATATTGTTCATTTTAAGGCGGGAACCTTGGAGAGACAGAGAGTCGTAATAGGGAAATAATCAGACAATAGAAAGTTCAGAAATAAGCACCCTTAAGTGATCCGGCATTGGCGAGTTGAACCGGTGCCAATCACTACTGCATCCCACTCTGCTACCACGGTATTTTATCTGCAATTTACTTCCGTCAAAAGGAGTCCGTCCGCATGTCTTTTACGCAGGCATGGCGCTACATATCCGACCAGGCAGGGTTCCCGTGCAGAAAGAGAACGACCGGGCCGGCTCCCTCGTCGAGGTAGTGGTATAAAGGGGCTCCAGAAGAAGTTCTTGAAATGGGAGCTCGTATTATTTCGATACTTGACAGTATAATAAAAACGCTAAAAAAAGCAGAATTAAATTAGCATATCCGGACAAAAAAAATGGCACCGCACCTTTGAGTCTTGATTTGCACATAGTAATATTTGCATTCTTCGATATTTTATCGCATCATAGTATCGGGTTCTGTGTCATATCGGTCCACTCGTGGGAAAAATAGGCCATGGTCTAAAATAGGCTTTCCAGCAATTGATATGCTGGCGGAAAAACCCCAATTATTAAGAAGGGGTTCGGCGCCTTTTTAATGTGATATTCTAATGTTGTTCCAAGCAAAAGATATGCATCTTTACTTTTTGCGAAATCATCCCAATATTTTTTTCTTACAAGATCACAGGCTTTTTGCTCGTTGCCATTGTTTCTTTTTAAGCAATTCCAATACAACGCTCCGATTTCCCAATCTATGATCTGCAAGGTACTTTTTATTCCTTCGTTATCTGCAAATTTATAGGAGAAAGAATAGGGGATTTTTTTAACGACCTCAAAGGGATTTCTTTCACCTAGGAAAAGATCGATTTGTTGAGCGCGCGCTTTAATTGAATCTAATTTATCTTTACTCCATTCCCGATCTGCTTTTTCAATTTTAAAATCCAGGAATTTTTCAGGCTTAATTACTGCTAATGACGTCATTTTGTCGGGTTCATAGGCATCCTTTATCAAGTTTGCCTTATTGGTATAAACTTTTTTTAGTAAAATTTCCCGTCTTTGATGCCATGAACCATCTTTATCTGTCGGAATTTCATTTAGTAGTTTTATGGCATTATGATTTCTGAGCTGGTAGCTCTCCGGCCGTTTATCAGCATCTCTTCTTACAATATCGCATTCGATCCATTGAAACTTTTTATATTGCTTATCAAAATCAAGCTTTCGAAACGGTACCGGGTAGATTCTTACCCATGACCCGTCCATTCTTACCCCCGCCGTGCACACGAGTTCGTCATATTTTGAGGATGGCGCAGGATATGTCTTTGCAATAATAAGAATTTGTTCAGTGGCCATTTACAGTTCAATGAGTGGGAAAGAAGATTTATGATTTGAGAGAAGAGCATTCGCAAGATGCGTCCTATGGCACATTGTGGGATCTGCCTCATAACACATCAGGGCGGATCTCCCTACGCTTTCTATCAGATTCCATAAATCATTTTGTTTTGCGACGGAAGTGACAAGAACCGTTTTCTTGTATTGTTCAAAAAGGATTTTATAATCATTTTTCGTTTCTAACGATTTCCTTTGACTCGATTCAATACCCAATTCGGGGATATGAAGGTAGGTAATTTTCGCATTTTCACAGGCTTTAGATAACGTTGTGAATGAAAATCCATATTTCATGCTGAACGCATTTTTGCGGACATCGCAAAGCAAAGAGATATTGTATTTTATTAAAATATTTATAAATTCTTCTAATAATTTTCCCTCATATCCAATAGTAAACAGGGTTTTTGCAGTTTCCCTGACAACCGCGCGATGGACAGCATCAATTTCTAAATCTTTTAAATGCTGGCTTAGAACGCTGCTATTTATAGCATAAAAGGGGTAATTTAAATAAGTATAGCGTATTATTTCATCGGTACTCATGGAAGAAAATCTTCTCTGAATATTTCCTAACAGTATTGCATCTTCTTTTGATAAATAAATCTTTTCAGCATCTGACTTTTTAATATGCCAATCAGTTTCGCTCTCATCAATAAGCCCGGCCTTTTTTAATGCTGTCAGATCGGCATTTACCTGAAATGAAAAACATCCAAATTTATAAGGAATAAAATGAAATGCCGGCTTTTTCTGTTCGTGGCAAAATAAAAAAAGAAGCTTCTGCAGCCTAATTTTTTCAATGCTTACTCCGAATATGTCAAATGAGGCTAATAATATTTGTCTACGGTAAAGCATAATATCGGTTAAACTCCGCTTTGAACACTCTGGAAATAGTAATTTTTAAAATAAATTGTTGCTTATAAATATTTATTTCGCCAGATTCTCATTCAACTTCTATAGCCTGCCATCGAGCTGCCCCCCCCCTGATACCCCCATGTCTTGCCAAGGACGCCCTGTTCCGAAAATGGGCTTCAAACCTCAGGCCTTAAACCTCAAATACAATCCTTTTTTAGCCTTTCCCTGTGTTTTCTACCTAATGGAGGCGTTGCGGAGGAACGAGAGCGCCTGCTGAGCGAGAGCGAGGCAGGCATCGCTCTCGTTCTTCCGCAGGAGGGGGTGTGCCCGAAGACCCGCTTTAGCGGGGCTTCGGGCCAGGGGGAACCTGCGTAGCGAGGTTTCCCCACCAAGGGCCTTGGAATTAAGCCCGGTTCCCCCACCCGTTCGGCTATGTCTTCCCGCTCACCTTCCCGAACCCCATCTTCTTCCCCTTATCCGGGGAGTATTCCTTCGGTGGCAATTGCACGGGTATTGCCGGTTGCGGTTCCGGCTGCAAAATGCTCTTCAAAGCTGCAAAGGCAATCTTGATCTGTTGGTCATGGACATCGAGACGCCGTTCTATATGTTCTATCGCTTTCCGAAGGTCGGTATTGTCCGCTACAAGATTCCGCAGCCTTATAAAGGCCCGAATAATTTGAATATTTGGGTTCGTCCCAAAGTTGGTGGCATCAAGTCTCAACGCCATCTCTTTTAATAATCGCCCATAGGCGAGGTAAGTTTGTAACTTCTTAAAAAGCATTATGTTAAGGAATAATGGGCGTTTCCGCGACTATAGTACATCACCTATAACTGAATGTTTTTGCCACCAATCTCGGGACGACGTCGAATATTTATTTTAATCGCCCTCGGGGAGTTCAGGACGCTTGAAAGCATCGCTACGCCGTATTCGGTAAATGCATAGGGCATCACCGAAGAATGTTTCAGTAATGCAAACCGGTCACAATTTGTGACCAGTTCATTCTTTTCAGCGGGCGATAATTGGAACATGAAATCTACCGGGAATCGGTCGATATTCCTTTTAACGGCCTGATTAAGTGCCTTTGTTTCAACTTCGTACAAACCGGCGAGGTCCCGATCTATCATGACCTTCTTTTCCCGAATTACCTGTATCATATTTTCAATCACTTCTTGAGCAACGATTTCCGCCATAATAATTCCTTTCTTATTGACCATAAATACTTTCTGCAATGCGTCGTGTCAAATCAATTCAATAAAGGGCGACCGCGGGTCGCCCCTACGAAGGCAGCTGCCAGGCGATCCTTTTTTATAGCCTTTAAATGTGTTTTCTACCTAAGGTGATCGTTGGACTATGATTTCCATGATCCGGAAAAATCACACAATCACAAAAATCAGGAGAATCAGAGTTCAGACGCTGCCTTTCCCTGTGTTTTCTACCTAATGGAGGCGTTGCGGAGGAACGAGAGCGCCTGCTGAGCGTGAGCGAGGCAGGCATAGCTCTCGTTCTTCCGCAGGAGGGGGTGTGCCCGAAGACCCGGCTTTGCGGGGCTTCGGGCCAGGGGGAACCGCCATAGCGGTTCCCCCACCAAGGGCCTTTGATTTAAGCCCGGTTCCCCCACCAGAGGCAGTAATTCTGTCTTATTATACTACGTCAATAATACGGGTTCCGGCAGAACCAACGGTATCATTTCCCGGTTTCCCGAAAACAAGTCCGCATCCAGCTGGGGAAGCCGGAGTTCGTCCGACTTTACACACGACCTAATGCCCATATTCATGGCAAGATAGAGTAAAGGATGCGACATGTTCCAGGGAAGCTTCCTGATAATCGCCGACAGTGAGCTGAATTCCTTCTTGGCCCAGATTTCTCCGGCCTGCAGCTCGTAGGGCGTCATATTTTTCGGCCTGAAAACCACGGTCGAGTGGTCGAAATATTTCCAGTCCTCGGTCAGAAGCCGTCCTTCGTCCTTGAGACGCTTATAGACGCTGGTGCCGGGATAGGGGGTCAGGATATTGAACGATGCGGTACCGATTTTGTAGCGCTGCAGGAATTCGAGGGTATCGGGGAAGATCGCCGGGGTATCGTCATCGAATCCGAAGACGAATGAGGCATGGAAATGGATTCCGAGTCCCTTGATAAGCTTAACCGCCTCGCCCATTTTTTCAATATCCTTGATGGACTTGCGCATCTTCTGCAGCTGGGCCGCAGAGACGCTTTCGAGGCCGAAGAAAAGCGCCCCGCATCCGCTCTTCGCGGCGAGCCGCATCAATTCGGCATCCTGGACAAACGATATCGACGCCTGTCCCACCCATTTGATTTTCAGCGGCTCGATCGCCCTGAAAAGCTCCTTGGCATAGTGCCGGTCGCCGATGATATTATCGTCCAGGAAGATGTAGATCTTATTATTCGACTCCTCGATGTCGCGGACCACGTTGGCAATGGGGGCATGGCGGATCGTTTTACCGTACAGATTGGAAACACAGCAGAAATCGCAGTTGTACGGGCAGCCGCGGGTCGTCATGACCGGAACGACGTTGAAGAGCCGTTTCCGCGATTCATGCCGGTAACGCATGGGAATGTAACGGTCCAGCGAGGGCGACGGGCACTCGTACCTGCCTTTCATGACGCCGTTCTCGAAATCCTTGAGCACCTGTTCCCAGATTCCCACGGCCTCCCCGACAACGACCGCATCGGCATACCGGAGCGCCTCGTCCGGAAGAATCGTTGGATGCACGCCTCCGAGAACGACTTTCCTGCCGCGCTTCCGGAACTCCTGCGCAAGGTAGTAGGCGCGGGGAGCATTGGCGGTCATGCAGCTGATGCCGACCAGGTCGCACTCCTCATCGATATTAAGCCGTTCGCTCTCTTCTTCGACAATTTTGATCTGGTAGTGCGGCGGGGTAAGCCCTTCTAACAGGTGCAGCGCAAGCTGGGGGATCATGAGTCCACCCGGGGTCGTGGTTTCCGGGGAGATCCCCGGAGATATCAGCAATAATTTCACGTACAGTGCTCCATTAAGGTGAAGTACATTGCAAATTTTACCACCCGCTGCAATTGGCGGGGAGAGGCATAGCCTTACAGTAACGCGGTCAGGGTGCGGCCTTTGGAGGGAAAAGGGGGATGGGAGGTTTCAAATGAGGGAGCAAGCTGATCGTCGACCCGGGGGAGATGGGCGCGATAAGATTTCTCACAGTTCCACAACCTCGTCGTCCGAGGTCTTTGGTTGTGACTTTCGTTCGAGACGGCGAGCCTGTTTTTCCTGGTGCTTTTCCCTCTTGGCCCGCTCCCGATTGTTTTTTTCCATGGATGCCCGCGACTTACGCGCCATATTTGACCTTCTGTTCGTTGATATCGTTCTTGAAATTATCTATAGAATTCACGAAGTCCGTAATTGATTGCAGGTCGCTTTAATTTATTGAGCGCGCTTTCCTTGATCTGGCGAACCCGTTCGCGCGTGAGACTGAACCGCTGACCGATTTCGTCGAGCGTGCAGGATGTTTCGCACCCGATACCGAAGTACAGGTGGATGATTTCCCGTTCCCGCGCATCGAGCTTTTCGAGCGATCGTCCTACTTCCCGGCTCAGGGACAGATTGGTCATGATCTCTTCCACGGCGGCAGCGCCGTCGCAGGAGAGTTTATCGTGCAGCGTGGCGTGACCGTCTTCAGCCGGGGCGTCGAGAGAAGCATGGCGGCTGGCGACTTGCAGCATCGTATGGACATCGCGCGCAGACATGCCGATTTCTTCGCCGATTTCCTGCATGGTTGCAGTACGCTGGTGCCGCTGCTGCAGCTTTCTCTGCGTCTGCTCTATTTTGTAAATCGATCCCACGCGGTTGATCGGGACGCGGACGATGCGCGACTGGTCGGCGAGTGCCTGAAGAATCGCCTGGCGAATCCACCATACCGCATAGGAGATAAACCGGAAATTTTTCTTTTCGTCAAATTTTCTCGCAGCGCGCATGAGACCGACGTTACCGACATTGATCAGGTCGTTCAGCGGCAGTCCCTGATTGATATAGGTGAGCGAAACGCTGACGACAAAGCGCAGGTTTGCGAGAACAAGCGTTTTAAAAGCCTCCGGATCGCCATCGCGGATAAGCGCAGCAATCTCCGCCTCTTTCTTACTGGTAAGCGGGGCGTTTTTCGCGATTTGCTTGAGGTATATATTTATCGACTCATCATGAGTGGCAAGAATTGCGCCGGAACGCATCTGGGTCTTCCTTGGCGCCATGATAAAATCCTTTTATGAACTTGAGTAGAGCCGTGGGGCTGCTGCCATGTGCAATAGAACAAAAGAGTATATCAAATAGAATAAAAGTATACATCCTGCACACTGCAGAGAGGTAGAATATGCTGAAATTTCTCCGAATGGGCGATGCGGAAGCTTGCAGAGCGGAACCGCTCCGGTCGGGAAAAAAAAAGCCCCCGAACGTTAATTCGGGGGCAAGAAAATCCCTGGCGGTGACCTACTCTCCCACGCAGTCTCCCACGCAGTACCATCGGCGCTGCAGGGCTTAACTTCCGTGTTCGAGATGGGAACGGGTGTGGCCCCTGCGCTAGAACCACCAGGAAATAATATCCGATGATTTAGACAATTCAGGCTGTAAATGAAGCACATACGCTGATAAGAAAATAAAGTTTCAAGACTCACGGATTATTAGTATCACTCGACTGAACGTGTCGCCACGCTTACATCTGTGACCTATCAACCTTGTAGTCTTCAAGGATCCTTAAGGGGGGATATACCCCACGCGATATCTAATCTTGAGGTCGGCTTCCCACTTAGATGCATTCAGCGGTTATCCGTGCCGTACATGGCTACCCAGCAATGCTCCTGGCGGAACAACTGGTACACCAGTGGTCAGTCCATCCCGGTCCTCTCGTACTAGGGACAGATCCCCTCAAACTTCTAACGCCCACGACGGATAGGGACCGAACTGTCTCACGACGTTCTAGACCCAGCTCGCGTACCGCTTTAATTGGCGAACAGCCAAACCCTTGGGAC
>PLTF01000061.1:263-20142 GCA_003164335.1 Fibrobacterota bacterium | reverse complement strand
CTTTTTATCATAGCAGGGGTGTGCCTGAAGACGCGTGCCTTTCGCGGCTTTAAGCCAGGGGCTGGTGCAATTAAAAATATTAATACGCCGTCCATTTTGCCTTTTGAGCAAAATGGGTAACCGCCTGAGCGGTTCCCCCACCAAAGGCATTGGATTTAGGCTCGATTACCTTACCTGAGTAAACAATTTTTTTTTCAAAGGGATCAGTAGTAGTATTTCAAATGAGATAATTATATATTTCAATTGAGCGAGGAGATCCTTTATGGAAGACAAAATGCGGAAGAGTAAGAAAAATAAGCCGGCAGGTCAGTCGTATGGGAACAGTCAGGATAATTGCAGGGAAACATTCCGGTACCCACTCGCCGATGCTCCTGAAGGTGCTCTCCTCAAAACCGAGACAGCTGCTTTGAGAGGGGAACGGCTTAAAGGAAGGCCGGGGCAAGGAAAAATAAGGATGCGGACTACTATTACTGCAAATATTCAAAATATTAAGCAGGGATATTCCATCCATGAATTCGAATCGTTGAAGTCCGCTCTCGGCATATCCGGAGAACGCCTTACCATGCTCGCCGGAATTTCCCCGGCTACCATGCATCGCAGAAAATCCTCAGGGGTTCTGACGCCGGATGAATCGGAAAAAATATACCGGCTCAGAAAGATTTACGATACCGCCATGGACGTTTTGGAAAACGAAGAAAACGTTAAAACATGGCTTAATACCCCTCAGCGGGTTTTTGAGGGAAAAAAGCCGCTTGATTATGCCGATACCCTCCCCGGGTGTGAAGAGGTCGAACGGGTCCTGAGAAGGATGGAGCTTGGTATCGTCCAATGATTATCCGTGCCTGGAGGCTGGTCAAGGAGAGGTATGCCGCAGATGCCTTTTCAGGGATTGGAGCCTCGGAATACGGAGGGCGGTGGAACTCCCCCGGCACGCGCGCCGTATATGTTTCCGGGTCGTTATCGCTCGCCACTCTTGAGATACTTGCGGGTGGAGCAGCTCTTGGGTTGTTGTCCGGATTTATCAAGATAGCCGTTGAATTTGACGATTCCCGCGTGCTGCCGGTGGCAAATTTACCGGCGGATTGGAATGCCTATCCGGCAAGCGGGAAAACCAGGGAAATCGGCGACACCTGGCTGAAGGCCAAGGTCAGCATGGTGCTGGAAGTTCCGAGCGCCGTAGTTCCGGGAGAATTCAATTATATGATCAATCCCCAGCATCCCGAGGTGAAAAGCCATCTGGTCATCCATGAGCCGGAGAAATACGGCCTGGACCCGCGACTGATCTAATATTTTGATTTATAGATCGTTGCGTTGTTTGTATCATAAATGGCTTAAAGTCGAGATCGGGCCAGGTGGGGAACCGACTTCAACGTCAAAAGATATTAAGGGTTCAACATGTTGAACCTCTACGAATTGGGCAACCACATAGGGTTGCCCCTACAAAATCTTTTCCAGGTGTTTTCTACCCTAAAAGAGGGCGTTGCGGGAGGGGGTGTGCCTGAAGACGCATGCCTTTCGCGGCTTCAGGCCAGGGGCTGGTGCAATTAAAAATATTAATACGCCGTCCATTTTGCCTTTTGAGCAAAATGGGTAACCGCCTTAGCGGTTCCCCCCTCAAAGGCTATTGATGTAAGCTCGGTTCCCCCAACAGAATAGTAACGAAGACTTTAGAGAAAACCTTAACCGATAGTCTCCCTCATCGCCGCAATGGTCTCCCCGGCCGTTTTTTCAAGGAATTCAAAACAACCGGCAGATGCTCCGCTTCCCGCCTGTCCGGCATCTTTTTCAATGGCCGCAGCGAGCGCCCGGAGACGTTCGCAGCTCAGCGTCGCGGCAACGCCCTTGATCGCATGGGCAATTGCCTTCATCCGGGCGAAATCTGCCGCTGCGATGCTGGCGCGCAGCGACTCGACGTAGCCGGGAAGATCGCTGCTGAACCGCCTGACTGCGGCATCGAGGATATCCTCGTCCCCGGCCAATCGGTCAAGCAGGCGGTCCCGGTCGAAAAGCGGCGCGGCATCGTTGCCGTGCCGGCTGCCGGTTTCTTCCGCTGGTTTTTGTTCCGGCGCCGCGGCGACACAATTGCCGGTCCCTGCAGGCAGCCAGGCGGCCAGCACTTCCTCCAACCTTTTACGGACAATCGGCTTTGCGATATGGTCGTTCATGCCGGCGGCCAGGCATCGGTCGCGATCTTCACTCATGGCGAAGGCCGTCATGGCGATGATCGGGACGTTCCTGTTCGGATTAATCTCCGGAAGGTTACGAATCCGCCTCGTCGCCTCAAAGCCGTCCAGCTCCGGCATCTGGATATCCATCAATACCAGGTCATAGCGGGTTTTCGCAACCGCCCCGACCGCCTCAAGACCGTTCTCAACGACTTCCACCTTGACAATGCCGAGTTTTTTAAGGATGCCCGTCGCTACCATCTGATTGGTTTTATTATCTTCGGCAAGCAGCACCAGCATCTCGCGTCGGGCAGCCGTGGAGAGCGACGATGTCGCAGCCGGAACGTTGAGGGAATCCGATTCACGGAGCGGAACCTCCCGTTCCGGAGTGGATTGCTTCTTAAATTCGACAGTGAACCAGAACTCCGAGCCCTTACCCGATTCGCTGTTCACGCCGATTTCCCCTCCCATGAGCATGACAAGCTGTCGTGATATTGACAGACCCAGACCGGTGCCGCCGAACTTCCTGGTGGTTGAAGAGTCGACCTGCGTGAAGGTATGGAAAAGCCGGCTCTGTTTATCCGGGGGAATGCCGATGCCGGTATCGTGCACGCTGAAATGGATTCTGGCTGAATCGTGTGTTTCCGCAAGAAGGGTAACCCTGACCGCAATTTCTCCGCGATGGGTAAATTTGATCGCATTTCCTACCAGGTTGACCATGATCTGCCGGAGGCGGCCCGGGTCACCCGTTACCTGCCGGGGTACCGAAGGCGCAATCATGCAGAACAATTCAAGCCCTTTCTTGAGGGCCCGCGCAGCGGGAATAGCCGTAGCATCCTTGATGAGTCTGATGAGATTAAAATCCACCCGCTCAAGATCGAGCTTTCCTGCTTCTATTTTCGAAATATCCAGGATATCGTTGATAAGGGCCAGCAGCGTCTCCCCGCTCGCCTCCATAGTTTCGAGATAGCCGCGCTGCTCATCGGTCAAATTTGTTTCCCTGAGAAGGCCGGCAATGCCGATGATGCCGTTCATCGGGGTGCGGATCTCATGGCTCATGGTGGCCAGGAAGGCGCTCTTCGCCTGGTTGGCGGCTTCCGCGCGCCTGGTCATTTCGTTGGCGTGCTCGGTCATCGCTTCGAGGTACCGGTTGGCATTTTTCAGTTCCTCAAATGTTTTGCGCAGCTCGTTTTCCGCCCGTTTGCTCTCCGTAATGTCCACAATGACCGACAGCAGGTAGGACATTCCCTGATTGACGATCACCTCGGCTGAAAAATGACCGATAAGCACGCCCCCATTCCTGGTTCGCAATTGCACCTCGAAATTACGGACCCTTTCCCCGGAGTTCAGGAGTCCCAGCGTATTGTAAGCTCTTTCCGTATCCACGAACAAGTTAACTTCAGAGAAGTTCTTTCCGATCATTTCGCTGCGCCGGTAGCCCAGGTGGCGAAGCGCAGAATCGTTAACCTCGATGATCCGGTTATCGGGAATACTGCTGACCGCCATGAGGGCAGGGTTGTTATTGAAGAGTGTTTCGAACTTATCCAGCGCCGCCTGCTGCTTCGACAGGTCCTTCGAAATTCCGAATATGCAATCGCTGCCGTTCCACCGGCCGAACCAGAAGCGGCTCTCCGCGGGGATCAGGTCTCCCTTTTTCGTCACGAGCGGCAGCGGGCAGGTATCGCTTTCACTCCTGAGGATAGCCTGAAGGATACCTTCCACCTCTCCCCGGTTCTCCCTGGGGAAGAGGTCGGTGATGTGCATACCAAGAAGTTCATGCGGCGTATAACCGAGCTTTTGCATGATGGCGGCATTGGTTATCAGGATCGACCCTGCGGCCGAGCCGACCATGATCAGATCGTTGTCGGTTTCGAAAAAGCTCCGGAAGTTTTCCTCGTTTTCCCGCAGCCGTTCCTCGGCAAGCTTGCGTTGCGAAATATCAGCATGGGTACCGCTCACGCGGAGCGGCCGCCCGTCAGGCGCTCGTTCCATGACATTCCCGCGATCATACACCCAGACCCATGAACCGTTTTTGTGGCGAATCCGGTACTCCATTTCGAAGAGCCCGCTGTTCCCGCGCATGTAACCTCGGATGAGCGCTTCATTCGTATCAGCCTCGTCGGGATGGAATAACTGTTTCCACTTGCGAAAATCGAACGGGCTCAATTCAGCAACCGTGTATCCCTGTATCGCCGCCCACCGTTCACTGACCGTAACCGTAACCGCACCGCTTTCGATCGTGCACGTCCATATCCCCACCTCGGTCCCATCAAGCACCTCCTGCAGCTGCCGGGTCTGTTCTTTCAGCGACTCCTCGGCCCTCGTGAGAAGATCATTCTGCTGGGTGCGCAGTTCGATGAGGCCGTTGATCTCGCTGCAAAGCGCCAGGGATGCATCCTGAAGCACCCGGAGGGGATGGGTTTCGGGGAAGTGCGTTTGTTCGAAATCATCCTGGTTCCAGACTGCCGCTCCGATGAGAGCCACCACCTGGTCAAGATCACGCCGGTCGACGACGATACGGTCGTTTTCCGGATGGCTGAGGACCGGTGCAGCGCTTCCCCGGCGTATCTCACGGTTGATCCTTTCGACTGCCTCTTCGACCGTGGCGACAAACACAAACTCCTGGCCCAGGAGCTTCTGCGCAAAGAGCAGCAACGCTTTGAACAGCCGGCTGGCGCCGCAGAGATAGGTCATCTTCGTTGTACACGAGTGCTCGTTGTTCAACCTCTTGAGAGCGTCGACGTAGTGCCTGCGGGCAAGAAAGGAAGCCTTTTTAAGGCCGGTGTAATCGACAATCCGGTAGTAAGCCGCATGGTTGAGCACCTGGTCGCCGAACAAACGCTCAAGCACGGTTACAATCTGCTTTCCATCCTCATCCGTGAGGGTGCCCTCGATCCGGGAGTAGAAAAGCCGACCGGGAATGACTCCATTGGAATAACTGGCACTGCCCGAATTGGTGGCATACTGCCATTGCGGCCGGCATTCCAGATCGGTGAGTGAGAGGTTTTTGCCGATCATGTTCCTCATGGCAATTCTGCCGTCCGGCTGCAAAAGGACTACTATCTGAGGCTCTTAATTCGTTCTTCCGGCGAAACCAGGGAGAGAATCCGGATTCCAAAGCTCTCGTCGATGACAACTACCTCTCCTTTGGCCACCGCCTTGTTGTTGACGAGGAGATCTACCGGCTCGCCGGCCATTCGATCAAGTTCGACAACCGAACCGGGCGCGAGGTCGAGAACCCTCTTGATCGAGAGTGTCGTACTGCCAAGCTGGATACTGACATCGAGGTCGACATCGAGAAGAAGTTCGATATTATCCTGCTCCCGTCCGGAGGAGCGTGCCGATCCGACAGCCGCCGGCCGCGGGGATTCCACAAATTCCGGCTGGGGAGGATTCATGCTGCACGGCTGCGGCGATCCTTCACCAGTGGGGTCTTCGGGCCGGTTTTTGCCTGCCAGCTGCATGCCGATGGATTCCGGGATCAGTACGGCAACCGGCGTCTCCTCGGTGCCTTCCACCGCCATTGACCCGGTCATTATGAAGCACCGGTTCCAGGGGACCGGCGGCGCATCCGGCACAAATGCCGCAATCCGTGCCGGACCTGCCAGTGTCTTGACGCCTCGCTCGGCTCCCAGTGCCGTTGCATAGGAGGATGCCACCTGGTTTGACAGTTCCGTGACCGCATCCATCTGGTCCGGTCCGAACTCCCCGCCATCGGGCTGCATCAGCATGAGGTCGCCGACCATGGCGGCGGCACGCTTGCCGAGCAGGAGATGCATCTCTCCCTGCAGACCCGCGGTAAAGGGAAGGGAAATGGCGATATTTTCTCCGGGAAGGATTTTTCCGGCGTGAGCAGCTTCCGCACGAGCGCAGGTCCTTATGGCTATGGATACCTTCCGGCTGAGGACAGTCGCCAGCACACCGGATGCCTGTTGCGCAAACAGGGCAAGGGGTTTTTCAAGCGCTGCCGAATCGCCATCCTTGGGCAGCACCGGGGCGGCATTACCGGCGGGCGGCGGTGTCTCGCCAAGGCCGCCGCCGGCAAGAAGCTGGTCGATCTGTTCTTTAGTCAGGATTTCACTCATTGCAGCCCGGCACCTCCTTCTCAAGAACCCTGGTAATTTTGATCGCCTTCCTGCGCCCGATCAGTCCGGATCGCGCAGCCATTTTCGTTTTTCCGTCAATTTGTACCATCAGTTCGCTGCCGACGGACTTGTCAAGGCACAGCACATCGCCCTGCTGAAGCTGGAGAAGGTTACGAAGGGAAAGGGTCGAGGTCCCGATCACGGTTGAAAGGGTGATATCGACCTCCTTGATTTCCTGTTCGAGTATTGCGCGGGTTTCGGAGGTGGGAGCCGTCATTGACGACATCCATGATTCACCGGTCAGGCTCGGGATGATGCTCTCCAGGACCAGATAGGGGAAGCATATACTCATGAGACCCGAGGCGTTCTGCATGTGCACTTCGAGCGAAACGAGGATCACCGTCTCGCTGGGAGGAGCGATCTGTACGAACTGCGGGTTTGTTTCGTAGATATCCACCTGCGGCGTAAATTCCCCGACGTTGCTCCAGACGCTCTTTAGATCGGCAAGACCGCGTTCGACGATGCGATTGAGTACGCTGCGCTCGATCTGCGTCAACTCGCGATTCTGCTCGGAGAGACGCCCCTGGCCGCCGAATAACCGGTCGACAATGAAAAAAACCAGGGCCGGATTGATTTCAAAAATTGCCGATCCTTCGAGCGGCGGCATGGTGAATACATAAATGCAGCTCGGATTCGAGATGGACATGGTGAATTCGGCATAGGTCAGCTGGTCGACGCTGACCAGCTCAACCTCGACGAAGGTGCGCAAAAAATTAGTCAGCGTCGTTGAGAATTGCCGGGCATAATTTTCATGGAGACTCTGGATAGTCCGCATCTGGTCTTTTGAGACGCGGTCCGGCCTGCGAAAATCGTAGAGCGATACTTTTGTCTCGGAATCCGGAGCGTTGCTTTTCGCAGGCGGTGCCGGGGATTCGGCGCCGTCCTGCTCCGGGCTCGTAGATACTACCGCCAGCAGTGCATCGACTTCGGCCTGGGAGAGAATGTCGCTCATAGTTTTCGCACCGGTCCAGCCTTACTGGATGATGTATTCTGTAAAGTACACGTTCCGGATATCGCCGAGCTGCGCAGGCAGCGATTCGTTCGCCATCTTCATGAAGTTCTTGCGGATTTGGTTTTTAGCCTCAGGAGCGGTAATTTCCTCGAGCGACATTTTCGAAAGCTGGTCGATGAGATAACCCTTGTACTTCGGAATCCGCTGGGCAATGGCATCGGCGAGCGGCGATGGCCCCTTCCCCTCCTTGCCTCCTCCCCCCTTTTTGGCCTGGCGCTCGTCATATTCAAGGACGACTTCAGTCTTGAGGAAGCGCTCTCCGTCGGTCCCGGCTATATTGACAACCGCCTCTATCGGCGATTGCTCCGTCGTCTCTCCCATAATGGTTGCCTCGCTGTCCACCCGGCCAAGGGAGTCCAGCTGCACGCGGGGCGGCGGCGGCGGCGGGGCCGATTCGACCGGTCTGGCGGTAGCCATCCTGACGATCACGATCCCGAGGACGGCCTGGAATGCAAGAACAACGGCAAGAATGCCTATGAAAAACATACGGGAATTTTTTGCAGGCGCCGGTGAACCCGATTCTTTTACGGGTTCGGACTTCTCAACTTTCTTTTCATTCATGGAGTTCTCCGTTTACTCGATCGGCCTGTCCGGGGCCAACAGGGCCGAATCCGGGTGCTGTGCCGCATTCTCTCCGGTTACGATCCGGACCGCGCCGTTGCACAACTGCCGATAGGTCACAACAGAGGCTACAATATCGGCGATTTTGTCCGGTACCAGGAGCTTCTTGCCGTCGGTAAGGGTTATGAGGGTATCCGGCGTCGCTTCGAGTGTCTCGATGAGATCGGCGTTCAGCACAAATTCCTGGCGATTAAGACGATGCAGGGTGATCACATGCCTCTCCCCTTGGTTGACAAGCCGGGCGCCGGACATCTGCGCTTGTTCAAAAGATGCAACTGGCTACTGCATGCACCAGGCAGTTCATAAGTATCTTAAAGCACACGCCGTTCGCCCTGAGCTTATCGACGGGCGACTTCCATACTCACGAAGTTCATGGTTCGACAAGCTCACCACGAACGGTTTTATGTGCTGATACTTATGAACCGCTTAGTAAGTGATATTACCAATGAACTATTTAATGATTCAACAGCTATCGCCATTGGCACTCCCATTATATCATTGTAAAACCGGCGCTTCAAGATTCGGTTCGCAACTCGCCGGCCCACCAAATCGTTACAAGCCGGCTTGATGCATTTCCTTGTCCGCAATACGCGCAACAAAGGTCCGGAAATCGAGCTTACCCATTCATTTGCACAAGGGTCGCAAGCATCTGGGTGCTGGTGGTAATGACCTTTGCATTCGCTTCGTACGCATATTGCGTGGTGATCATCGAAGTCATCTCCGACGATAGATCCACATTCGATTGCTCAAGCTGGCCGGACAAAATGGTTGAGTTGTTTCCAACCCCGGCCTGCTGCACGACCGCAGCGCCCGAATTTGCAGAGGCGGTCATCATGCTGTCGGAGCCGCTCACGAGCCCCGCGGGATTGTTGAAATCCGCCACCACGATTTTGGCCAGCGATTTCGTAACGCCG
The DNA here is from genome assembly GCA_003164335.1 of Fibrobacterota bacterium. GTDB lineage: Bacteria > Fibrobacterota > Chitinivibrionia > Chitinivibrionales > Chitinispirillaceae > BOG-1184. The sequence goes on along the minus strand of PLTF01000061.1, from coordinate 11,285 downwards.
TTCGAGTACGCCCCCGTAATATTGCCGCTCTGGTCAATGGCGATTTTATCCATGGTACCCATGGTATAACCGTCCTGCGAATTGGCGGAGGCGGTTGTCGACGAAGCGAATTGGGTGAGACCGGTCAGCGATCCCGGAGTCCCCACGTTGAGATCAATGGATACATCGCTCGACCCGTTACCCGGATTGAATTCAAACGCGGATGATCCGTCGGCATAGGTAAACGATGAGGGTGATCCGTCCTGGCCGAAGGTAATGGTGCCGTTACTGCCTCCGACGATTTTTTCACCGCCTTCCGTAGTCGCCTGCCAGTCCCATACTCCCGACTGGCTCGATGGGGTGAAGGTCAAATCCACGGTATGTGATGCCCCGCTCTGGTCGTATACCTCCTCGGAAACGCTGACCGGAGTAGCATCGGCAGCAGCCTGGACGGTGGTGACCGAGGCATTGCTGTCGAAAACCGAGGAGGTGGATGATGCGTCGTTCGGGTTCGTTGCCGTAATGGACAGGCCGGAAATGGCAAACGCGGATCCGGGCTGGCTGCGCACCACAATTGACCCGTCAGCAAGCTGGTCGTTCGATGTATCCGCAGCATCGACGCTCACCGAAGGATTGTCTGCCGACGTTCCGTCGGTTGCCGGGAGGCTGAAGGCGGTTTGGATGGTTGTCAACAGGTCGTTGAGCGTGGTTGCCGTTCCTGTCCCGCCGGGTGCCGTATAGGTTAAACTGTTCTCCGAAATGGTCTTGGAACCGAGGGACCCATTGACATTGATGACATCGCCGTCTTCCAATCCAAGGCTCTGGCCGGAAGCATTCACAAGGTCGCCCAGCTGATCGGTTCCGACTGCCGGACGAAGCAGGGTCGAGGTATCGACGGTTGCTCCGGTGGCGATCGAAGAGGAGAAATTAAACGCGCTGGTAACGTACCCGGCGGAATTGGCGTTTGATGAGCTTATTTGTAAGCCATTGATAGTATTGCCAGATCCATTATCTATCTCAAGCTGCCCTTGAGCATTGACCGTCACCGTTGCTCCGGTATCTCCGGATGAGGTGAGGTAGGATTGGAGACTCGTTGCGAGGTCGCTGAGCGTATTGACCTGGCCGGTCCCGGTGCCCACCTGAAGGGTAGCGGAGTCTGCGCCGGTCATTGATATTGAAAGCGTATCTCCGCTTTTTATTCCAAGGCTGTTGCCGCTATCGTCATACAGTGAGGACAAGGTTTGTGTTCCCGAGGTTGCCGCAAGGAAACTGGACGTGTCCATAACACTGCCTGTCGCCTCGGTGGCGGAATCCAGGTTACCGGTATACGAAATTTCCGTGGTCGCCTTGGCCGGGTCCGTTGAGTTGAGGGGAATCTTGATATCGCTGACCGTCGCACCTGCAGAATAGGTTCCGTCCGATGATGCCATGATTCCCTGCAATTTATAGCCGCCGGCTGAAGAAACCAACGTTCCGGTCGAGTCGACCTGCAGCGTGCCGTTACGGCTGTAGCAATCCCCGGAACCGTTGGAGAAAACGAAATACCCCGAACCCTGAACCGCAAGATCGGTAATCTGGCTGGTGGACTTGAGATTACCTTCGCTGGTATCCGCATTGATGGAACCTACCGTCGTACCAAGCCCCACCTGAACCGGATCAACGCCGCCTTCTCCCCCCTCGGGGGGCGAAGCGTTCGATATTGCCTGGGACATGGCGTCCTCGAAGGTCACCGAACTCGATTTAAATCCCACCGTACTGACATTGGCGATGTTGTTACCGATAACATCCATTGCAACCTGGGTCCCCTGAAGGCCGCTGGCAGCTGAATCCAACGATTGAAGCATACTCCTCCTTCGCAGCGACGAGCGCACTACCGCACCGCCGGAAGGGTTGCGGATGCGCCGTCAATGCCGGTTAAATTTTCGTGTTCAGTCGGAAGTTCCCTGTGATATCTGCATGACGCTGCTCATCCCGTAATTGGATCCGCCCACGTTAACCGTTACGCTTCCCGATTGATTGCTCACGCTTGAAACCGTACCATCGGTAAAAGCATAGCTGTCATTGGTGGCATTGGAGGTTACGATTTTATAGGTGCCGGCTGCAACCTGCTTGCCGGAATTGTCGGTACCGTCCCAGGAAAGCTGGTCGACATTGTTTGAAGAGGTTCCCTCTGCGGTCAACGTTTTAATGACGTTGCCGGATGAATCCTCGATCTGCACCGTCGCGCTGTCGCTCGTCCCGACGCAGACGGGAATGGAATCGCTGCCGCTCCCGCCATAGGGAATGCTCGAAAGCTGCACCTGGACCGTTTTGCCGATGAGCGCTACCGCCGATGCCCCGGCAACCGCATTGGCGCTCTGCTGCTCCGAGGAGGCAGCGGAGGTCATCGTGGTATTCAGCGTTTCAACTGCCTGTTCGGTGTTGTTTTGGCTTTCGAGCGACTGGAATTGGGCCAGCTCGGAAACGAATTGCGTATCGTCCACGGGGTTCGTCGGATCCTGGTTTTCCAATTGGGTTATCAGGAGCTGCAGGAAATCGCTCTCCCCGAGATCGCTGGAACCCGATGACGTTGATGCCGTATCGGTTGTTGAAGCAGGAGTAGTTCCCGTGGTGGTGCTTCCCGATACGTTAACGCTGCCGTTGGTAACCGGGGCGCTGACCGAATACGAGGTCGACGCGGCGCTGGTGGCACTGGTGGTGGTTGACATACGTGCTCCTTTCGTTTCAGGCGAAAAATTCAACAGTGTTGTTGCCGAACCGTCTGCCGGTATCGAGTCCGAGAGGCTGTATCGAGCTATCGGCAGTCTCGGGACCATCGGCAGCGCCGGTTTCGGCGGTCAAAGGCGAAGCTGGTAATTTTTCCGAATCCGCAGTCTGGTTGTCGCTGCTCCCTCCGGTATCGGAGCGGACTTGTACGTCTATCGATCCCATTTGCAGGTGCTGTTCCGAAAGCGCGTCCTTGAGAGACTGGAGGCTTCCCTCGATTATTTTCTGGACCTGCTGATTTGCAACCTGCACGTGCGCGGTGACGACATTGCCGTCAACCTGTATCTGCAACTTGACCTCACCAAGCGATTCGGGCCGGATCTGGATCCGGATCTCGGAAATCCCCTGACGGACTGCCGATTGCATTCTTTCGGCAAGCTGCTGCATGACGCTCTCGTCGCTGCCCTGGGAAGGGGCAGCGCTCGTCGCATTTTCCATGATCGCAGCCGGCGGAGTGGCATCGCCCATCGACGCGGCCAGGGCCTCGAGCGCACTATCGGCGCCGGAATTCCCGGATCCCGATTCCTTCGATCCATCCTCGCCGCTGTCGAGCGGTGCCTCGCTTCCGCACAGTGCCGCGATCTTCTCGACAAGTGCCTGCAATTCTTCCGCAGACGGCGCGGAACCGCTCATGAGCGACTGAAGCTGCGCCGCAGACATCGAGAGCGCCGAGGGATCCATGGCCTGCGGAATATTCGCTCCGGAGGACCCGTCAAGCTTCTGCGAAAGTTCGGAACCGACCTGCTCCCCTATTCCGAGCATCGAGGCGCCAAGCTCGATATTGAATATCTGGGAATCGAGCAGGCTGGCCAGGTTACCCGATGCCTGGACATCTATTGTCGAGCTTCCGGTGTCGAGCGACGTCCCTGTTGATGCCGCTTCGCCAAGGATAGAGGAGATATTCTTCAGCGTGGCGAGTATGTCCGAAAGCTGTTCCCCAGTGCTGCCGTCAGCCCCGGTTATGAGTAACGTATCAAGGTCGGAATCGGCAGGAAGGTGTAAGGCCTGCGATATGGTGAGTAAAGCCTGGCGGATGATGGCACTTCCTCCCGAGGCCTCGGCATCATCCGATGCCTGTTGGTTCGAATCCGCCGCAGCATGTGCAAGTGCAGCGTTGCGCTTCTGCTGCAAGCCTGTATGCAAAGAACATCCTGAGCTTTTGGCATCGCCGGCATCCTCTGCCGCTTTTTTTCCAGGGGATGCGGTTTTTGCAGCGGCTCCGCGAGAGGCGCTTTTATTGGCATGCGCTACTTTTTTGTAGGCAGCCGAAAATGCCGATCCGGCTGCAGCAGACCTGGCAGCCGAAATCCCCGCCAGCTTGCCGGTATCGGCATTTACTTTTCCCAATAGCAGGGAGGTATTCAATGTCTCTGGTTGCATCGTCTGCGGCTCCTTACCGCATTACTGGGCGACGGAATCGCCTTTTGCGTGACGAATACCGGTCATGAACCGGGTAAGCTCCGAAGCCTTATCCGGCGACAGCGCGGCAAAAATTTTTGCCTTCTGGCGATCGTCGCTTATTCCATCGAGCAGTGAGGACGCCGTCTTGTCAGGCAGCGTGCCGATTATCTGCGCCGCCTCGACCGGTTTCATCGAAGCGTAGACTTTTGAAAGCTGCCGCATTTTTTTCCCGGCAACCGAGTCGTCCTTGATAACCAGTGACGCAAGCTCGGCACGCTTCTGCTCCAGATCGGCCTTTCTGCCGTCAAGATCGTGCTGGAAAAGATCGAGTCCCTGCTGCTTTTCGGCAATTTGGCGTTTTTCGGCGGCAATATCATTCTTTTCCTGTTCAAGAGCCTGGAACGTTTTTGAATTCTGCGAGTTCAGTGAATCCGTTCCCGGCGAATGCGGGAGAACCTCAACCTGTTGGGCGGCAAGGGGCTTCTTAGCACGTGATCCGAATTCGATCCTGGCATTGCCGGTCAGCAGAAGCACGCAGAGAACCACCACCGGAAACGATGACAGCGCAATAAGAACGAGTATGAAGATGTTTTTAAGGCTCTGGTTCATGCCTGCCTGTCCGGAATGAGTTGCGTCGAAAGATTATGCAAGCGCTATGCCATTTGTTTAAACAGTTTTGAATGATGGTGCCATTTATTATATAACATGATGTTATAAATATTTAATGAAGTATCGCTTCAATAGTGCGGAGGACGGCGGATTGGTATTAACTGCCGTGGGCGGGGTAATTTATTCCGGGATTACGATGAGGAAAGATTACTGAGGAACCCGCATAAAAAAAGGGCCGGAAACATCCCGGCCCTTTTTATCAGAATTGATTGTCAGCCTATTTAAAGAGCAGCGGGGCAATCAGCAGCGCGACGATATTAATAACCTTGATCATCGGGTTGATTGCGGGTCCGGCGGTATCCTTGTAGGGATCGCCGACCGTATCGCCGGTTACTGCTGCCTTGTGGGCAGGTGAACCTTTGCCGCCGTACGCGCCGTTTTCAATGTACTTCTTGGCATTGTCCCATGCGCCGCCGCCGGAGGTCATTGCAATGGCCTGGAAGAGACCGGTAACAATGGCACCGATAAGCACGCCGCCAAGCGCCTGCCTGCCGAGAATGAACCCGACCAGGATGGGGGTTATAACCGGGATGAGCGCCGGAACCATCATCTGCCTGATTGCACCCTTGGTCACGATATCCACGCAGGTACCGTACTCGGGTTTCGCGGTTCCTTCCATGATGCCGGGGATGGCCTTGAACTGACGCCGGACTTCATCAACCACCGTACCGGCTGCCGTACCGACCGCTTCCATGAGGAGCGAACCGTAATAGAAAGGCAGGAGACCGCCGATGAATAGTCCGACAAGCACCTTCGGATCGGAGAGATCGAAGGAGATACCGCCGAATGAACGGGAGTATTCAGCAAAGAGGACGATCGCGGCAAGAGCTGCAGAACCGATAGCATAGCCCTTGGTAACCGCTTTTGTCGTGTTGCCGACCGCATCGAGCGGATCGGTAATGCCGCGGACCTTTTCATCGAGTCCGGCCATTTCGGCAATCCCGCCGGCATTATCCGTAATCGGGCCGTAGCTGTCGATCGCGACGACGATTCCGGTCATGGAGAGCATGGCAACCGCAGAGATCGCGATCGCGAAGAGACCGTGCTTAACTGAATCGGGATCGAGATTGGAAAGCCCGCCCGAACCGAGCGCAAAGGCTCCGAGGATGGCGGCGCAGATAACGAGAACAGGCAGCGCCGTCGACTTCATGCTGACCGCGAGGCCGGCGATGATGTTCGTGGCGTGACCGGTCTGGCTGGCCGAGGCAATGTGCTTGACCGGATTGAAGCTGGTCGAAGTGAAATATTCCGTGATCATCACGATGAGACCGGTGAGCGCAAGGCCGATGACCGCCATGCCGAACACCTTAGCGGCAGTAAATCCCGCCTGTTCATCAACGCTGAGCCGGGAGAGGAAATACTTGGAGGCGAAATAAAAAACGCCAGCCGCAAGAACGCCCGAAACCGCGAGCCCTTTGTAAAGCGCGCCCATTATGTACTGTTTTTTTCCGAGACGGACGAAAAAGGTGCCGATGACCGAGGCAAAGATTGAAATCGCACCGATGAGCAATGGAAACTGTACCCACATGTTGTGATGCGCCGCAAATGCCGCATCATTATCCGGGCTGAAAACGGTCTTTGCGAGGAGCATTGCCGCAACGATGGTAACGGTGTAGGTCTCATAGAGGTCGGCGGCCATTCCGGCGCAGTCGCCGACATTATCACCCACGTTGTCCGCTATGACGGCCGGGTTGCGCGGATCGTCTTCAGGAATACCGGCTTCGACCTTGCCGACAAGATCGGCACCGACGTCGGCGGCCTTGGTATAGATACCGCCCGCGATACGGGCGAACACACTCATGAGCGAGCAGCCGAAACCGAGCCCGACGAGCGCATGGAACGTCTGCAGGGGTGCAAAGTGCCGGACGAGAACGAAGAAACCGGTGACGCCGAGGAGACCGAGTCCGACAACCATGAGCCCGGTAACCGATCCGCCCTTGAAAGCAACGCCGAGTGCCTTGGCAAGGCCGGTCTTTGCCGCTTCGGTGGTACGGACATTGGTACGGACCGTGACCATCATGCCGATGTATCCGGCGAGCGCACTGCCCACGCAGCCGATGAGAAACCCGAGCGCGGTCCACGGACCGAGCGCCGGCACCAGGGCGATGATGACAATAAGCACGACGGCAACGATGGCAACGCTCATGTACTCGCGCTTGAGAAACGCCGTTGCGCCCTCACGCACCGCATCGGAAATCTCCTTCATTTTGTCGGATCCTGAATTCTGCTTCATGATCCATGCCGCGGTCGCGAGTGAATAGATGACGCCCACGAGGCCGGCGGCCAGGCTGAGCATGATAATTTTAGACATGCAACTCCCTCCTCTATTGTGGTGGTATGACTAGTGAACCCAGTGTTTTCATATGTCGGAAAGAATCGAAAAATTCGGGAGCAATAAAATACATCTCGCTGCGATGAAGTGAAAATAGATGCGATTGCAAAATTTCGCACTCCCGGTTTTGGCCCTGTTGAGCCAACGCTGAATTATATAATGATGGGAGCAAAAATCACAGAAATTAGTGGAGATATTTTGCGGCCCGCGACTTCAGCGCATCGCGAAAAAAACGCCGCAATTATTTGCAACCGCACAGAGAACCGCCGAGGTATTGATGCAGAGCCCTATAAAGAACGCGCCGCGATACCAGGGACGTCCTTCCCGAAGAAGCAGGTAGAGGCAGAGGGGAACTCCCATTTTAACCAGCGAAAGCGCCGCTATCCCGCCTGAAAGCCCGCAATGGCTCAGGAAGGACTGCGCAAAGGAGTTCTGCTCCCGGATGCAGGGAGAGGCAATAAGCCCTGCTGCGGTTGAAGCGACATCGAGGAAATTGATAAAGAGACACGCCGGAAAGAGCGCCGACAGGATGGACGGGTTGATTCCCCGCGAGGCCGCAGGTTGCTCCTGCATGGCGCCTATATGCCGTGCGAATACGGGAACCCACCCGGATCGGCCAAAATCGGGATCGAGAGCCTCGGGCTGGAGAATCAGATCATCGTACATCCCTGCCGAACCCTTTACGAATAAATATCCGCAACTACGCTATTTAATCAAGCCGCCGCTCGCTCTTTGATCGCAATGAGCTTCTTCATGACCTGCGCGAGGTCCACCGGCCCGGCAATACCGCCGAAGCCATCGTGAAGCAGCCGGTAAACCGCATAGAGCTCGTCGTAGACCTTCTTCGCCTTTGGATTCGGCACATACTTTATCGGCTTGAGCGAGGTCATTTTCTTCTGCGCCTGTGCAAAGGTGTCGTAGCCGCCGTTCTTCTTTCCGGCAACTACCGCGGCTGCAATGCTCGACCCGAGCGCACAGGTCTGGCTTGAACCGGAAATCAGCATCGTGCAGCCGGTCACATCGGCATAGATCTGCATGAGCAAGGGGTTTTTTTCTGCGATGCCGCCGCAGCAGACGATGCGGCTGATGGGTACTCCGTACTCTTTGACCCGCTCGATGATGGCGCGTGCGCCGAAAGCGGTGGCTTCGATCAGGGCACGATAGATTTCGGCCGGCGTCGTGTACAGCGTCTGGCCGATGAGAAGCCCGGTGAGCCGGGGATCAACGAGGATAGTCCGGTTCCCGTTGTTCCAATCGAGCGCGATAAGCCCGGACTGTCCGGGAGTGAGTTTCTGCGCCTGCCGGGTGAACGTTTCGTGCAGTGAGCCGTCGTTGCCGCAGACCACCTCGACGAACCATTTGAAGATATCCCCGACAGCCGATTGTCCCGCCTCGACGCCGTAGTAACCGGGCAATATCGAACCGAGCACGGTCCCGCAGATCCCCGGGATTTCACCCTTTTTGTGGTCCCTGGACACGACCGTGCAATCGCAGGTCGAGGTGCCGATGATCTTGACAAGCGTTCCTTCCGCGACTCCGGCCCCTATAGCGCCGTAGTGCGCATCGAAGGCGCCTATGGCGATGGGAATCCCGGCGCGCAGCCCGAGCTTTGCCGCCCAGTCGGGGCAGAGCGTCCCGGCCGGCGTGCCGGCATCGTAGGCAGCTGCAAAGAGACGTTCCCTGAGGTCGGCGAGTTTCGGATTGAGAGAGGCGAGGAATTTTTTAGACGGGAGTCCTCCCCAATCTTCCGAAAAAATTGCTTTGTGCCCTGCCGCGCATACGCCGCGCTTGATCTCGACAGGATTTTTGATACCGGCGAGCACGGCGGGAATGAAGTCGGCGAGTTCAACCCACGACCAGGCAGCCTCGAACACATCGGGCGCCGTATTCAGGCAGTGCCAGACCTTTGCCCAGAACCATTCTGAGGAGTAAACGCCTCCGTAACGCTCGATATATTCCGGAGCACGGGCTTTTGCTGCGGCGGTAATCTTTGCGGCCTCGACCGCGGAAGTATGGTCTTTCCAGAGCCAGGCATAGGCCGCAAGGTTCTTCTTCCATTTAGCCTGCAGGGCGAGTGGAACGTTGTTCCGGTCGACCGGGATGGGGGTTGACCCGGTCGTATCGACGCCGATACCGATGACCTTTTCGGGCGAAAACCCCTTGAGCTTTTTAGCCGTCTCCTTGAGCGCAGCCGTTATCGTAACCTCGACGCCCTTCACGTAATCGGCCGGATTTTGCCGCGCGCAATGATGATTATTCTTATCGAGAAGAATGCCCTGATGGCCGGAAGGATAGTTGAATACAAATGAACCGACCTCTTTACCGGTGGCGGTGCTCACGACGATCGAGCGCACCGAATTGGTTCCATAATCGACCCCGATGGTAAAAAACTCTGCCATGTTCCCGTACCTTTCAACCTCAGGTGGATTTTTTTCCCTGGCCATAATATGCATCCGCGCCATGTTTTCGCAGGAAATGTTTATCGAGAAGGTGCTGCTGGATCAAACGCGGCTCCGGGTTTACCGTAAAGGCATGACACGCCATCTGCGCAACCAGTTCCATGGCAAATGCGGTTTCAACCGCTTTTTCACCGCTTTTTCCCCAGGCAAACGGTCCGTGGTTAAGCACCAGCACCGCTGGAATGTCAAGGTAATTGAGCTTCCTGAACCTCTCGACGATTACATTGCCGGTTTCAAGTTCGTACTGCCCGTTGATCTCGTCGGCGGTCATTTTCCTGGTAACCGGTATTTCTCCATAAAAATAGTCGGCATGGGTAGTACCCAGGCAGGGTATCCCGCATCCTGCCTGGGCAAAACCCGTGGCATAGACGGAATGGGTATGTACCACCGCGCGGATTTCCGGAAAATTCCGGTACAGGCAGCAATGGGTGGGCGTATCGGATGAGGGATTGAGCTCCCCCTCGACCTTGCTCCCGTTCAGGTCGACAAGCACGATATGTTCCGCACGCAGTTCGCCGTATGCGACACCGCTGGGCTTTATCGCGACAATGCCGCGCTCCCGGTCCACGACGCTGACATTTCCGAATGTCAGGTTCACGATGCCGAATTTAGGCAGCAGGAGATTCGCGGCGAGGGACTCTTCTTTAAGTGATTCTAACATGGTAAGAATACCCGATTCGAAAAATGGAAGGGATAAAATAATAAATGCCTGTGATAAGGGGAAGATTTATAAGGAAGAGAAAATCTTTTAAGAGGGGAGCCATTACAGCCTTTGGTGGCATGAAAATTGCTTTCTTTTGAGCAGTTTTTGCGCTTTGGACAGTCTGCCAAAGGAAGGAAATTTAGTTAGCCTGATATCGAGTTAAAATCGCTTCCGGAAACGGGACACCCGCTTCCGAGGCTGTGGCAGCACCCATCACCACCATCCTGAAAGAAGGTGCCTATGTTAATGAACGAGTGGGATCGTTTCCGGGATCAGGGACTCCTTATTCTCCGCATCGGCCTGGGGGTTATGTTCATCTGGCACGGCTGGCCTAAAATCTCCGGCGGACCCCAATTCTGGCACATGCTCGGCATGACAACCGGCCATGTGGGAATACATTTCGCTCCGAACTTCTGGGGATTCATGGCGGCCTTTGCGGAATTCGGCGGAGGGATCCTGCTCCTTGCCGGTTTTCTTACCCGGATTGCCTGCGTGCTCCTGGTCATCGACATGCTCGTCGCCACCTCGATGCATCTTGGCATGGGCCAGGGAATGGCGGTCGCTTCGCATGCGATCGAGTGCGGCATCGTATTCCTGAGCCTGATCCTTATAGGTCCGGGAAAGTTCAGTTTCGACAGAGTGATAGGCGGGAAATAATAAGAATAAGAGGAAGTGGTAATATTGATGCCTCTGGTGGGGAAACCTCGCTACGC
>PLTF01000061.1:0-121 GCA_003164335.1 Fibrobacterota bacterium | reverse complement strand
GGGTGAGGCGGATGTTGACGTTGCGCGGGCAAGAATGAACTGCTTGTGCGGTTTTAACAGCTTTGGTCTCTTGAAAATGTTTTTTCGACCTAATGGAGGCATAGCCTCGTTCTTCCGCAGG
>PLTF01000023.1 GCA_003164335.1 Fibrobacterota bacterium | reverse complement strand
CGCCTAAGCGGTTCCCCCACCAAGGGCATTGGCATTAAGCTCGGTTTCCCCACCAAAAGCATTTGCATTAATTATTCCAATCTTTCCAGTCCCTTGCAATATTCCATCCACCCTTCAAATCCCTCCCCGGTCGTACACGACAGGGGAAACAGTTTCGCCGCACTGTTAAGTTTCGCGCAATCCTCCCTTACCCGGGCCATTGCAAAACTGACATAGGGGAGCAGGTCGATTTTGTTGACTATCACGGCATCGGCGCGGGTAAACAGCGCCGGGTATTTCGCCGGCTTCTCGTCGCCCTCGGTGACGGAGAGCACTGCCACCTTGTGCAGCTCGCCGAGGTCGAAGGTCGAGGGGCAGACGAGATTGCCGACATTTTCGATGATGAGGAGCCGGGTAGCCTCGAAATGCATCGGTTTAAGGGCCTTCTGGATCATGGCGGCATTCAGGTGGCAGCCGCCCCCGGTTTCTATCTGCACCGCCGCAGCGCCCGCAGCCTTCAGCCGGTCGGCATCGAGCGTGGTCTGGATATCGCCGGTGATGACGGCGAGTTTTTCGCCGTAGGTCAAGGCCATGCGTTCGAGGATCGACGTCTTTCCCGAGCCCGGCGAGCTTATCAGGTTAAGCACACGAAGACCGTGCGCAGCGAAGAAAAGGCGGTTCTGGCGCGCAATGGCGTCGTTCGCCGCGGATACCGATCCTGCAATCCTGACGGTTTCACTCATCATCAACCTCTATGCTTTCTATGATGCACTGGTTTCCATCGACGATCGTGCGGTCGACTCCCCGGCATTGCGGGCAGGAGTCAAAAATATCCGGCGGGGAATAGGTTACGCCGCATGAACACCGGAAGGCGGCTTTAACCCTGTTGACTGCGATGAGAACATCGCGCGAAGGCTGCGCATCGTGGAACAGCAGGTCGCCGTACATGATGAGCGACTCGCTGAAAACCCCGGAGAGATCGCCGACCGCAAGCGTGACCTTTGTGATGGGCCGTCCCTCTGCAGCCTCCGTAGCCATGCGGACGATTTCGAGCGCCACGCCGTATTCATGCATGCGTCACCGCCGATCAGTGCGCGGAGCAGGAGATGCAAGGGTCGTACGCCCGGACGAGCATCTCGAGGGCAAACCGGAGCCCTTCCCTGCCGAGATCCTTGAATTGGGGTACAAGCTTCTCCATGTCGTGCTGGATGTTGGCATGATTCTGGTTGGTGGGGATGATGCAGTTTGCCGATCGGCATATGCCCCGGTCGTCGTAGCCGTATTCGTGAAACAGGATGCCGCGCGGCGCTTCCACGGCGCCGATGCCCCGCCCTTCGCGGATGGTAACCGGCGCATTTTCCCCGTGTAAGCCGCGGTCGATGAGCCGCCCGGCAAGGGTCGCGGACGTTTCGAGCGCATGTGCGCATTCGACAACCTGCGCCAGGGTGTTGAAATAGGGATTGTCGTGGTTCGGCTCAAGGCCGAGCTGCAGGGCGAGCGACCTTGCGGTCGGTGTCAGCGACTCATGATTGTTGTTGAACCGGGCGAGGGCTCCAACCATATAGGATTCGCGGTTGAATTTTGCCCATTTTGCCGTCGATTGCGCGACGACATACTCATTTGTCACGCGCCGGTAATCGACCAGGGGGATGGAGCCCGCGACATCGCTGGACTTGATCATGCCGAGGTAGTGCGCATAGGTACCCGGTTCGGTGAGGCAGATATATTCGGTCTCCCGGGTAAAGTCCGGAAGGACCGGCGCGCAGGATGCCACGACCGCGGCGAGTTTTTTCGTATCCTCCACCGCCTCTTCGAAGCGGGCTTTCAGGGCTTCCAGCTCTTTGCGTTTTGGTACCATGGTCCATCCGCCGACCATGGTCCGGATGGGATGGGTAGTCCTGCCGCCGATGATATCGGCGGTCTCGTTGGCGAGCCGGTGCAGCTTGATGATGAGCAGAACCGTGTCCCGGTGGGAGGCGACCAGCGGCAGCACGCTACTCACCTTGAAGAAATCCGGGGCGGCAAGATAACCGATATGCAGGGCATGGCTCTGGAGTATTTCGGCCCAGAGCAGTATGCGGCGCAGCTCCTCGCACTCTTCGCTGATGGTGACCCCGAGCGCCTCCTCGGTGGCCCGCAGCGAGGAGAACGTATGGCTGATCGAGCAGATACCGCAGATCCGTGAGACGATCGGCGCCACTTCGGTATAGTGCCTGCCGATGACCATGGCCTCGAAAAACCGGGGCGACTCCGGGACCTGCCATTCGATCTTCCTGATTTCGCCGTTGTCTATGTCGACATGAATGTTGCCGTGTCCTTCAACCCGGGTGATATGGTGGACGTCAATGCGCAGGGTCGGGCCGCTCATGGCAGCACCTCGGGATCGATCGCATACATGGTGAACATCCGGAATACCTCGTCGAGGGAGAGGCCGTTTTTTGCAAGGACCTCTTTCATGGAGTTTTTGTTCGGATCGGGAACCAGTCCCCGGCACCCCTCGCAGGCGGCTTTATTGGCCGGACAGATGGCATCGCAGCCGGCGCGGGTGACCGGACCGAGGCAGACCTGGCCGATATCGAAAAGGCAGACATTGTCCCGCTTCTTGCATTCGACGCACACCGGATAATCTGGCAGCTTCGGCGGCAGCCCCATGGCAAGCATTTTGACTATAGTGAGAAATTCCTGGCGATTGATCGGACAGCCGGGAATTGCGGCATCGACCTTTACCACCTCATGCACCGCGCGGGTGGGGTAGGTGTCGAGGTGCGGCATGTTCCATGCGTCGCCGTAAACCTCACGCCGCACCGTGGTCGCATCGCGCAGGTTCTTAAGCTTGTTGACGCCGCCGAGATGGGCGCAGGCGCCGAATTCAACGAGAATTTTCGAGCGCCGCCGGATATCCCGGAGCCGCTCCTCGTCTGCGATCCGGGTGATCGAGCCTTCGATAAGTGCGATATCGTAGAATGGCGCGGAGCCGGTAAGCACTTCACGGAACTCGACGATGTCCACGATGGCCGCTAGGCCGATGATCTCCTCTTCGAGATCCGCAATCTGGAGCTGGCAGCCCTCACAGCAGGTAAAGTCGAAAAATCCGACCTTCGGTTTCATGGTCAGAGGGCCTCCCGGTGGCCGATAATCGATTCGTAGGTCATGACCGGTCCTTCGCGGCAGACATACAGGCTGTTGATCTGGCAGTGGCCGCATTTGCCGACGCCGCATTTCATGTGCCGTTCGAGCGACAGCACGATATCGCTGTCCTGAAAGCCGAGGTTCTTGAGTTCGAGAATGACGAATTTATACATGACCGGCGGGCCAACGAGGAATGCGCGCGCGGCAGTCGGGTCGAGGCGGTCCTTGATTGCCGGGAGAAGCGAGGTGATGACACCGGTATTGCCGTGCCATGAAGAGTCGCCCCGATCGACGGTCTCCAGGACCGTTATTGACGGATCGGTTTTCCAGCGTTCAAGCTCTTCCGTGAACAGCCGCTGCGACGGGTCAAGGCAGCCGAACAGGATGAATATCCTTCCGTATGCCGACCGGCGGCCGAGCGCCCAGGCAATTGCCGACCGCAGGGGCACGAGCCCGATGCCGCCCGCTATGAAAAGCAGGTTTTTCCCCTCGCACTGGTCCAGGCCGAAGCTCGTCCCGAATGGCCCGCGAATCCCGACTTTTGCGCCGGGCACCAGATTGTGAAGCGCGGCGGTAACCCGTCCCACGTTGCGCACGACCAGTTCAAATCCCTTCGTCCCGGTCGGCGAGGAGGAGATCGATATCGGCGCTTCGCCGATGCCCGGGATCGATACTTCGACAAACTGGCCGGGCAGGTGGCCAAGTTCGCGGTTATCAAGTTTGAATTCGAGGAAGCGGTCCCGGTCGGTCATGGCCGAGGCGGCGACCAGCGTCGCGACTTCCGGCAGGAACAGCGCATTGGCCTCACCGCTGCGTGGTTCATGCATGGCCGCCTCCTGTTCCGACGATATCGCCGACCATCTCGACGATTGAGGCGATATCCGCGGTACAGGCCCGGGTGCACCGGCCGCATCCCACGCAACCGGTAATGCCATATCGTTCCTTCATATAAACAGTCTTCCGGAAGAGCCGGTGTTGCAGGCGGTCGGCCGGGGTCTTCCTGAAATTATGGCCTCCGGCAACAGTGGCGAAATTCTGCAGGGTACAGCCGTCCCACGTCCGGTAGCGAATGCCGGTGTTGAGGGTGAGGTCGACCTTGTCACGGACATCGAAGCAGATACAGGTCGGGCAGACCTGCACGCACGAACCGCAGGAGAAGCACTTGTCACCACGAGTCTTAAAGGTAGCATGCCGCTCCTGTCCGGCAAGGGCAGCCGGCAGGTTCAGGCGATCGATCGGCAGCGCGACCTCATCGGGAATAGCATTTTTGCGGGCATTCATGGTCTCGATGGTCGCCTGGTCAGCGCTATGCGCTTCGCTACCCGCCAGGAGTGTTCGCCCGGCCTCGGTGACGATTTCAAGTGCCAGGGAGTCGTCGCCTAGATCGACCATCATGAGGTCCGCGGTCCGGTAGCAGTCCACGGGATCGATCATAGAACTTGTAAATCGGTACTTCCAGGCCCGGGTGGGATATAATCCTATGAGAAGCGTATTGCGCCGCCGCACCCGGTACTGATCGTCTACCCCATCGGCAGCATAGGCCTTGTCGTAGAGAGCAATCGCGGTGAGGTCGCCGGGATGGATGCCGATGATGCACCGCAGCCGATTATCGAAGACGGGCATATACGATTCAGGATCGCCGGTGGTATAGGTCAAAAGCGGATCGCGCGGGGGAAGCAGGAACTTTCGCGGCGACAGCGAAGTTTCGTCGTAGTCAAGGCGGAGAGACGCCGTGGCGTCGAGGGGCTCAAAGGAATACCGTCCGCCGAGGGCATCTACCGGGCCGATGACTTTAAAGCGTCGCTCCCCGATGAGACCGTCGACGAATGTCAGGAAGTGCCGTTTCGTTATCCGGACTATTTCCACGGAGTACCCCCCCAAGCGGGAGCGAGTGATTACGGGACCATAGAGAATGAAATCGAACCGCCTTCCGCATAAAATAGTATGCGGAAGCGATCGACCGGAGCGATTGGTGAACCGATTCACCTGAAAATCACGATCACCCTCTCCGAACCAATTGAAGCTTCCCGCAGCAATCTGCGCAGAGCTTCTATAGGTAAGGTAGCAAGAATTATTGTAATGCGCTCGCTAAACCCCTGATCAAGCTCCGGGGTTAGTGTTCGCTACGCCTGTTCATCGATATATTTTCTATAAAATCTTCGGGAGTGAGCAAAATCACCTTGTATTCACCTATCACGGGAGGAACTATGAAAAAAGCGGCGGTTTTAATGGCAGCGGCAGGACTCGGCGCACTCGCATCGGGTGCCGGGATTGCAAACCAGGTTAAGCTCGAAACAAGCCTGGGCGATATCGTCATTGCTCTCGATGCCAAGGCAGCTCCTGCTACGGTAGCGAATTTTCTCGGCTATGTCGACAGCGGCTTTTACGATGGAACGATCTTTCACCGTGTGATTCCGGGGTTCATGGCCCAGGGCGGCGGCTATGATGATTCAATGAAGGAACGCCCGACGCGGCCTCCTGTCAAGAATGAGGCGGAAAACGGGCTTAAGAACGACCGGGGCACCATTGCCATGGCCCGAACCAATGATCCGAACTCGGCAACCGCTCAATTCTTTATCAACCTTGTTAATAACGGATTTCTTAACCATACGGCAAATACCGACCAGGGTTGGGGATATTGCGTTTTCGGAAAAGTTATACAAGGGATGGATGTTGTAGACTCAATCGCTAAAACCCCCACAGGCCGCAAAGGTCCCTTCAGCGATGTGCCTGTTACGCCGATTGTAATCAAAAAGGCAGTGGTCGTCGGTATGAAGGCCGTTAAAAAGGCGCCGGTTGTCAAAGATTCGGCTTCCGTGAGCCCGGCGAACCCGAAAGTTGAAGAAAAATAGCAGTTCGCCGGACCGGGGCACCTCCGGGTGCCCCGTTACATCACGGGAACGGTTCACGCGGTGCCTCATACAGTTGCTTTCGAAGGACTATTGCGGCGAACCGGGCATGGATTTTGCAAGATTTAATGATAATTTCATCTGCTTCCCATAAACCACCAGGAGGCCATCAATGGCCATTTTTATCTGCGGCATGTGCGGTCATATCGAATTCGGCACGGCCCCGGACACCTGCCCGGTCTGCATGTCTCCCAGGGAGAAGTATGCACAGAATGACAGAGTCTTCATTGAATCCGAGGAGAAGAGCAAGGAAGCGGCAATCAAGCACATTCCGAGTGTAACGATAAGCAAGGAGTGCAAGCTCATCCCCGAGCTTTCCTGCGTCGACATCATCGTTCGTATCGGTAAGGCACTTCACCCGATGGAAGCGGCGCACTTCATCCGATTCATCGACTGCTATGTCGACGATGTTTACGTTTCGCGAGTGACGCTGACGCCCGCCGTTTACGCCGGCGCCTGCTTCCATTTGAAAACAAAAGGGACCACCGTCAAGATCGTGGAAAATTGCACTCTCCATGGTTACTGGCAGATGGAAGGACAGATTTAAACGCGTACGGATAACCGGTAAATCTTGCTGTCTCGCCGAGGGAAGCTCCCTGCCGCCAGCTGCGGGGAGCTTCCCTCCCGGATTTGTTGCATCAAGCTGATTCTACCTGATTGAAGCGATGGCGTTCACGGTGAGGTCTGAAGACCGGTGAGCGGCAGTTTTCCGGGGTATCGGCAACTTAAAATTCGTCAAGGTGATACCATTCGGCATTTTCAAGCCATTCGCCCGGCGCTCGATTGAATTCCATGAGGCAGGTGATGAAAAGTGCATGCGCTCGTTCCTGGTGGATGATGTTTTTCAATACTGTTTGCTGTTGATCCGTTCCGAGGGATATTTCCGCTTCGGACAACTGGCGTTCATACAGGGCGGCGCTCTTATTCTCAAAGGCAAGCGCCTTTTCGTAGGCCTTATAGTAGTCCATCGCCGGGAGCCCTGCCTCCCTGAATTGTTCCCATAATTTCTGGAAAGCCTTCTGGGATTTCACCAGGATCTGCGCATTAACAATCTGAGGCAGGAGCGCATTTTTCTGCCATGCATCGAAAATGTCATAGTGTCTCTGCTCCTCATCGGCAAGAAACCTGAAAATACCCGAAATTTCAGGGACGGGAATATCCTTTGCAAGCATGGAATAGTGATCCTTTCCCTGAATTTCAATTTGTTTTGCAAAGGTAAGAAAGGAAGTTCCGTCCTCCATTTCCAAGTCTTTTAGAACCGGCGATAATCCTGTTTTCCTTGAACCTGCGCTTTGGTTGGGCATGGTTCCATGCTCCCTTCTCCGCCGTTTCCGGGCGGGTGGTGCACCTTATGGATTTTCTATTTCCTTGGATTGTTATCTTCTATGGCAATACCTGTCTGGTTTGCAATTATGCGAAAAGCATGCCAATTCGAAGGTGAGAGTTTGCCCATATAACCGATAAATCGAAATTCGCATTTTTGCGAATGCATTCCAATTCTGGGGATATCATGGGGCACTCGGGAATACTGTAGCAATATTTTGGCAGACAATCAGAGCTATTATCCGGAATCAAGTGAAAAAAAAACGGCATATATATTGATAGTAATTAGAGGATTATCTCGCGTGATGCTACCTGAGAAGAAGGAGAGATTGCATGGGATGGGAGAAATTTGCGAAATTGGGCAAAGCGGGCAACGATTTCGCCGCAGGAGATACTCAAGCGGATTATCAGAAATCGGTTGTAGCTCAGGAGCTAGAATGCCACAACACCATGTTTCCTGGATACCGGAACGGTGTTGCGCATGACTATCTTCGGTTTGCGATTCAGAGGGCAGTAGGAGCGGCAGAGAGCTATCGAAATGCGGCACAAGCCGTAGGGGGAGTTCGCCGGGATCTGCTTTACTATATGGCTGGACTGAAGAATAAGCAGGCGATCACCTTGAAAATCATGGATCCGGATATTGCAGAATCAATATTTACGAGCAGATCCGGTGAGAAAAGGGGTTCTGTTTCGAGCTATTTTCTTGATATGGAATTCAAGCCCCTGGAAAATCTTGATGAGGTTTTCCTTTTTTTATTCCGAAGCGAACATCAGAGTCTGGATATCTATACAAAACTTGCGCAGCTCGAAAGGGATGCCGAAGTGAAAGCTTTGTTTCTTTACATTATACAATTGCAGACTGCAGATATTTTCCGGTTAGAAAGTGAGTTTACCAAGCTGAGCAGGAAAGAAGATGAAGATAAGGAAACAGCCGATATTCTACAGGATTCCTTTAGCAGAAAAATGGCTTAACTGATTAACACGTAAACTTTATACAGCTTTCCCCCGCATCACTTCCTCTCTCAGGAGAGCCTGAGTCGTTACGAAAAATGTGGTAGAATATGCCTGCCAGACAAAAATGAAGGAATCCATCCGGTTAAGGTAGAAAGCCGCTTCCTGCTTATTTAAGGTGGTGAATCTTGCGGTAGAGGGAGGATAGTGAAATCCCAAGCGCCTTGCTGGTTTTCAGTTTGTCGCCCTCGAACTTCTTGAGCATGTTCGCGATATGGGCATTTTCAATGTCGGCAAGTGTGCTCAAATCCTGGTAATCGGGAAGGGCAGGGGAGGAGGAAATCGGTTCGAGTCCGGGAAAGTACCTGGTTGAAAGTGGGTTTCCGTGGGCCAGCAGAAGGGCGCGCTCAAGCATGTTGCGAAGCTCACGCACATTTCCCGGCCACGGATAGCTCTTGAGCAGGGTGATAACATCGGCTCCAAGCGGAAATTCCGTATATCCGAATCCGGATAGCAGGTGTTCTGCAAGCCCTGGAATATCCTCGACCCTTTTCTGCAAGGCGGGAATTGAAATTGGGAAGACGCAAATTCGATAATAGAGGTCCTTGCGGAACCGCCGGTCTTCAGTTTCTTTCAGCAGATCACGATTTGTCGCGCAGATGAGGCGGAAATCGCTTTTCCGGAGGAGGTTTTCACCGATGCGGCGAAAGGACTTCTCCTCGATGGTTTTGAGGAGCTGGGCTTGGACCTCGGCATCCATATCGCCAATCTCATCGAGAAAAAGCGTGCCGCCGTCCGCTACCTCAATGAGTCCCTCGCGATCCCTGATGGCCGATGTGAACGATCCCTTGACATGGCCAAAAAGCTCGCTGCGCAGAAGTTCGCCTTTCAGGCTCGAACAGTTGAGCTCGACAAAGGCCTCTGATTTCCGCTGGCTATTGTTATGAATCCAGCGCGCAAGAACGCCCTTCCCAACACCGGTTTCGCCGAGAAGCAGAATTACGGAATCGTTGTCTGCAGCAACATGGGCATATTCCATGAGGTTGGTCATGGATTCGCTCAGTCCAAAAAAAGGTTCCTCTATCTTCGCCAGTCGCTGCTGTATCATTTGGCGCTTACGCAAAATCTCGAGTTCAAGACATTTGTTGAGGGTTGCACGAAGCTCAGGCATTTCGATGGGTTTGGTAAGGAAATTTTCCGCTCCGTTCTTAGTGGCCTGTACTGCAGTAGGGATGTCATTCATCCCGGTGATGACTATGACAGGTGTGTGGGGATGGATTTTTTTCAGCCGCGGCAGCCATTGAAGCGAATTACCATCGGGCAGCCGGAGATCAAGAATTACCGCATCAAAGGACTCCGCTTCAACTATTCGTGAGGCTTCAGCCAGGGTCATTGACATTTTTGCTTCGAATCCTGCATTGACCAGAAAACGTTCATAGGCAAAGCAGGAAGCTTCATCATCCTCTACAACAAGCAATCGCGGTTTTTTCCGAAACATTAGTTATTTCCCAAGTGCGGATGAATGGAATAATTCTAAAATAATTTGTGGGATCCCGCAAAATACGGATTTCGGCTTTCACGTGTTGCTCCGTCGTTTGCCGAGCTACAAAGTACCCTGCAAAAAGCTCGCATCCCCGATCGCCTTTTCAGGGGGATCGACCAGATGGTTTCATAATCTTGTTGGTGGCATTATTAAGAATGAAAGGTGATTCGGCACAGCCATGAAGAAGTTTCACCTTGATTCCCTGGCTGGTGCAGGCAAAGGAATCATCCCTATCACAACGGGCAATATTGGATGCTCCGATATGAGCCATGAGTTCGGGCTTTCCTCCTTTTTTCAAACCCAAAAGGAAAGTGCCGCATCGGAGTTTCTGGTTTCCAGCCTTGATAGCCACAGAATGGCACTTATGCCATCACTATGGCATGCGCTCTTGCCGATTTTCCAGGCTCTGATCACGTCGCGCGGGCTCTCTATGTGGCTCTCCTTATCGATTAGTTAAATCCTTCTCATTCTACTTTAAACTGCATGCCTGAAATATTTTTTTATCAAGCAATTAATATGCCCCGGCCATGCGTGTCACAAAGCATTCCGGTTGATGTTGCTTCCCCTAAATTCTCATTTCTGCGAAGAAGTTTTGCAACTTCGAACGGTGAGAATATTAATGCTCTCCACGGAATGTCTTTCGGTTATTCTTAATTCAGGGGTCGCCTTTTTATAATGGCATGTGTATTGCTTAATTATTGCAAATAAAAACAATTTCGTCTACGGGGAAGGAGAAACATATGGCATTCCCTTCAATCACCCATGAGCAGATTGCCGCAAGGGCTTTTCAAATCTATTGTGCTCGAGGCGAAATGACGGGGCACGATCTTGATGACTGGCTTCAGGCTGAAAGTGAGCTCAGAAAAGCCGATTCTCCGAGGCGAGCCGAAATATCCACATCGCAGGCTGCCTCATCCTATCAGATGAAGCCCCGGCGACAGCCTCAATCCTCATTTTCATAAATAGTATCCAGCAGACGAATTTCAGGGGAGGTACCATGAAATGGATAATCGTCGTGTTCATCGGAGTCGCCAACCTGTGGGGAGGGATCATGACAAAAGAGGTTACCTATTCCCTTGACGGCACCTCTTTCAGGGGTTTTCTCGCATGGGATGGATCCATGACCGGAGCAAGACCCGGCATCCTGGTTTTTCATGAATGGTGGGGGCTCAATGATTTTGCCAGGTTGCAGGCAAAGAAACTGGCGGAAATGGGCTACATCGCTTTTGCACCGGACATGTATGGGAATGGAGATACCGCTCTGAATCAGGCCATGGCCGCAAAGATGTCTTCCGAAGTTCGCGGAACGCCCAGGATGCGGGAGCGGGCCCGGCTCGCCCTTCAAACGCTGCTTTCCCAGTCTTCCGTCGACTCAACCAGGATTGCGGCCATTGGCTTCTGCTTTGGCGGCACAGCAGCGCTTGAGCTCGCCTATACCGGTGCCAGCATAAATGGAGTGGTCGCCTTTCATGCGGGTCTCTCCTCGCCCGCGGAAGACGAGCTGAAAGGAAGCCGGACCAAGTTCCTGATCCTTCATGGCGCAGACGATCCTTATGCTCCGCTCGATACGATCAATCGATTCCAAGCGGCGTTGCGGCATGCCGGTGTTGACTGGAGGATGATTTATTTCAGTAATGCCGTCCATGGATTTATGAATTCCGCCAATGGAACCGATAACAGCCGCGGAGTAGCGTACAATCCTGCAGCTGCTGCACGCGCGTGGGAGTATATGCGGCTTTTCTTTCGGGAAGTGTTGCCTCCCGCTTCGGAAAATGCGGGGAAATAGTACCAGGGCAACCATTCACCAAATAACTATTCCAGGGAGTTATCCATGCGCTACCGTTTACTGGGAAAAACCGGGCTCTATGTTTCCGAACTCTGTCTCGGGTGCATGACATTCGGGGCAGGCAAAGAGAGATTGCAGTCCACGAGATGGAAGTCCATCGGAATGCTAACCGCTGCGGACGCGGAAAGATTGATCGGCATGGCGATAGATGCAGGGGTAAACTTTATCGACACAGCGGATGTCTATGCTGAAGGAGAATCCGAAAGGGACCTCGGCTCTGCACTCGCAACGCTTGGCATTCCTCGGGATAAAATTATCCTTGCCACCAAGGTTCGCGCCAGGACCGGGCCCGGCCCCAATGATATCGGGCTGTCGCGCGGCCACATTTTGAACGCGGTCGATGCGAGCCTTAAGCGGCTTCGAACCGATTACATCGATCTCTATCAAATTCATGGGATCGATTACGACACCCCTCTCGAAGAGACCCTGGCGGCCCTTGACACCGTCATTCATGCCGGGAAGGTCCGCTACGCGGGGTTCTGCAACTTGCCCGCCTGGTTTGCAATGAAGGCATTGGCGTATGCAGATTACCATTGCCTACCGCGATTTGTCAGCGCGCAGATGTATTATTCCATTGCAGGGCGGGATATTGAGCGCGAAATTGTGCCGCTTGCGAAGGAGGAGGGGCTTGCCATCCTTCCCTGGAGTCCGCTCGCCGGCGGTCTGCTATCCGGGAAGTTCGATCTCCAGAATCCGGGACCCGAAAATGCCCGCCGGTCTTCCTTCGATTTCCCGCCGGTTGATAAAACGCGTGCGAAAGCCGTGCTGGACGTCATGCGACCGATTGCCGGCAGGATGGGGGTATCGGTGGCGAGGGTTGCGCTGGCGTGGATGCTGACGCGCCCCTTTGTGACGAGCATTATTATCGGTGCGAAGACAGTCGAACAACTTACCGATAACCTATCATCTACCGATCTGGTACTTTCTGCAGAGGATGGAGCCGCTCTCGACGAAGTAAGCGCCCTGCCTCGCGAGTACCCGGGGTGGATGCTCGAATGGCAGACCATTGACCGGCGTCCGGAAAAGACCTTTCCCTGATCGCCCCTCTATGCGCGATCGCTCTTAACCGCCTTGCCGATTATTTTCCCCTTCTTTCCGGGAAAAGATCGAAAACAGATCGATGGGCAGTGATAGACAACCGCATCGATGCTTACCGGAACATTATCCCTTGTCATCATCTTCTGTTTCGGCACGTAGGTGGGGACGACGCGGAGGTCTATCCTCACCATGCGATCGACAATCGGGATGAGCAGAATGATCTCCGGACCTTTTTAATGCGGAACTCTACCATCCCGGAGAAAAATTAAACGTGAACATTCCCTGGTTGCCGGCTTGCTGAAAGGGATAAGCATAGTCGACTTCAGCGATAAGTGCCCCGAAGAGGTTGAACCGAACTCCTATGCCGGTACTGAAGAGGGGAATCCGTGCCGTTGAAATTCTGGACCATTGGATAATTGGAGCGCTCTCGGCAGTCCATGCAAGGCCGCCATCGAAAAACACAAGAAAATCGGTCGGCAGATACCTGAAATCGATAAGACCGAATTGCTTCGTCCCAAGGAGCGGGATCCGCGCTTCGAAATTCCCAACTGCGATTCTCGATCCGATGAGACGGTTGTAATCCGCATTTTTGCGGGCAATTTGAAGGCTGTCCGATCCGCCGGTCGAAGGACCCAGCCAGTAGCCGCGAATGAGAGTCGGATCGCCCAGATACATAATATTGAAAGGGTCGGACTCTGCGCCGCTGCCATAGTATCCGACATGGAGGGCGCGGAAGGCAAGGGTAACCGGGCGCAGGAACCAATAATACCGGTAATCGGCATATACCGATGCAAAAGTCAGGGTTCCCGTAGTTGGAGAGACCTCGAATTCGTAACGTCTCCCGCTTATCGGCCCGGTAAAACCATTGTAGGAATAGTCGCCGACATACCCGAGCCCAATGTCGAATAGGTTGAGGGGTGGATTAGCGGGAAGATTTCGGGCGGCGGTATCCAGAAGGTTGCCGAGGGTATCGGAAAGGTAAATCTCCTCGTTTTCTGAAAAAGTATAGCGCGTAAAGCCGGCGGACGCCTCGATGCGCCGGTTGGTACTGAGGGGGTATTGGGCAAATAGGCTTATATTATCAAGGTATAAGCGGGTGGTTTCTATAGTATCGAGGGTGACCGGCATGGCAACCGTATCGAACTGCTTGACCGCAGTGTCAACGGTCGGAAGGGATCCTGTGCCGCTGGCGATGCTTTCATAGTATTCCGGAATATGGCTGATGGAAATGCCCCAGTTGATCCGGCCGGCTTGATTTAAATATTCAATCTGGCCGCCGATATCCTGGATATCACCGTCAATCTGAAGCGATACCAGAAGTTCGTGATTGTTAAGTTCGTCGCTGAAAAGCATATACCCGCCGGCAGCGATACCGATACCATACCCGGCTGCATAGCCTCCGCCTCCGTATGCCTGGCCCTCGGTCACGCTGGTAAGCCTTGGACGATATGGTTTGGAAATGAAGCCAAGCGAATCCGGAAACCCGGTCGTGTGGTCCCGTAAATATGCTGCCACGATTTTTCCACCGCCGCAGGGCGGCAGGTCTGCATTCCTGGCAAAAAGAGAGGTATCCTGACTATACGGCGTGCCTCCGGACAAAGAATCGGGCAGCATGTAGATCGTATAGGCTCCCCGTTCGAACACGTTGAAAGCAATCTTACCCGTATTCTTCGCTATTGACAAGGCTGGTGAAATGGCGGTGAGCCCGGCCACGCCTGTTGCTACATTCGTGACCTTGAAAAAATTGTGCGACGCAAGATCGTACCGGTAAATATTGGCGATACCGTCCGGATCGGCGATAAAATACAGGCTTTTGCCGTCGGGCGAGAATTGCGGTGAGGTGTGCATTGCCTTTGGACTGATTGCAGCTGTGGTAATGGTTTTTGTTGTCACATCAAGAAAGCCGAGCTGCAGCGGAGAGAAAGTAAGCGAATCGAGGATTGTGCCGGATCCCCGGTCGGTTACAAAGGCAATGGTCTTCCCGTCCGGCGACCAGACCGGCTCGATGTCGCTGTAGCCTGGTTCGGTAAGGGGTTCAGCGGTTTCATCGCCGATTCCGCACCGGTACAATCGGCCATACCCGTCTTTTGTGCCGAAAAAGGCGAGAGACCGGCCATCCGGGGACCAGGAGAGCTGATAGATTGCATCGACATCCTTTACGGGCACCAATGTTTCGACTTTTTTAGACGTCATATTGAAAAAGGCGATCGCATTCTTGCCTTTGTCATAGACGGTCATGGCAAATTTTTTCCCATCCGGCGACCAGGCGCCTGCGGAGTTAATGTAGCTTATTTCTTCAAACCGCTGATCACGGGTCGAGGAAGTGAGTTTGCTCAGCGTCTTCCCGGTTGCAGCGTCGGCCAGGTAGAGTTCGAAACTGAACATATTACGCGTGGAAAGGAATACCAGCGAGCGGCCGTCAGGGCTCAGGGCCGGTGAAAGATTGTATCCTCCCTGGCCGGCGATCAGCGGTTTGCCGATTTTCGAGCCGGTATCCGAGGTCAATCCCTTTACCGGATAAGCGCCCTTCAAAGCTGCCGGCCATCCCTTCGATACGGTATCGAATTTGACATGGAGCGCCTCCTGAAATCCCTTGGCCCAGCCGCGCCTCAGAACTGCCTCGTAAAGCGGTGCCAGCGAAGAGTCTCCGTGCGTGCCGTCGATATAGGCCCAGATCGAATGACCGAAGCGATAGGGGAAATAAAGGTGTTCGTCACTGGCCTTTGCAATCGTGGGGGCGCGATCGTAGAGCACCGCATCGCGCATCCACATGGTGGTAAATGCATCCTCGCCGCCTATGGAGAGGTATTCCGCCATTCCCTCGACAAACCAGGTGGGGACCGACAGCGCCTGGTTTGAGAGATCCTTGTGCTGGCTGAGAGCGGCGAATTGAAATGCGTGAACAAGTTCGTGTCCGAGCACATGGTTGTCGTCGGCATTGACTCCTGTCAAGGCAACGATGATCCGCTTGCCGAGCGCCTCGGTGACGCCTCCGACCTCCTGGGGTATGATGCCGTCGATGACATTGGTCTGTTCGAAATCAGCCGGACTTTCATAGAGGATGACCGGCTGATTATGAAGGGGAAAATGGAATATTTTCTGGTAACGGGTGTGCCAGCGTTCAAGCATCTGGGCAGCGGTGTTGGCCCGCTCCTTCAGTGAACCGTAATAATAAACGTTGAAATGCCGGGTATAGAGAACCTTGAAGTCGAAGTTCTTGTAACGAACCTTGTTGCGGCCGAAATACTGTCCGCTTGCCCCTGAGACAAGCAGCATGATTCCTAAAGCGACGGCGAGGCCGGAGCGCATTTTCATTGAGGGTGCCTCACCAATGCCGGAAAACAGGATGGCGCGAACCTGACTACTAAAAATACGCAATTCACGTACCTCCCGGCCCGGAAAATGTGGCTATCCCGCGAATGGATGACCCTTTGCTCATTATCGGATAACCTTGTGGTTCGAACTCTGCGCATGGTAAATTATTAAAGCCTGCGATGCAGGCAAAATTTTGAAGTCCCGGAGATCGCCATGAATACACCGAATTTTGCCATCGACCATAAGGGTCAGAAAAACTGCGCCTTTTGCCGCAAGGAGTTTTCCTTTCCCGATATCCAGTGGGAGGGAGGGGACATTTTATATAACCCCGAATCGCTCTGGCTGGATTCCGTATGTTCGAAGGCCTGCTTCATCGATCTGGATAAAAAGAATGGAAGGGATGCTTTTGCATTACGGCTTGATTTCTGCCTTGCAAATAACGGCGTACCGAATAATTACCTTCGCTGTTCATTCGATAATTATATCCCCGAGACAGCGGGCCACCGGCGGGCCATCGCCTTTTTGACAAGCCAGATGCCGTTCCATAAAAAGAGTTCGATAATCCTGATCGGCCCTCCCGGAACCGGCAAGACGCACCTGGCCGTTGCGGCGATGCGAAAATATATGCTCGATACGCTGACGACCTCCGCGGCATTCGTGAGCGGGCCGCAACTCATAGCGGAAATAAGGCAGGCAACGCTCTCAGAAGAGGTGGTGTCCAGCGAATCGGTCATCCAGAAATATACCACCAATAAATTGCTGGTGATCGACGATGTCGGCGTCGAAAAGGCAAGCGAATTCGTCGTGCAATCGTGGTACCGGATTATTGACGGCAGGTATGCCGCCAGCTGCCCCACCATCTACACTTCCAACATGGATAAGGCGGAAATAGAATCGAGGATGAACTCCCGGATAGCGTCGAGGCTTTTTGCCGGGACTAATATTCCTATTGACGGAGAGGACAAAAGAGGCAGCTACTGAGATGCTGCCCTGCCGCACAAAAGCCGCCTGAGCATTGACCATGATTATCCATTAAAGAGTGCCCAGGACCGGAATCGAACCGGTACAGCCGTTGCCAGCCGAGGGATTTTAAGTCCCTTGTGTCTACCTATTCCACCACCCGGGCGGTACCGTGAGGGAGTACAAAAATACTATCTACCGCCGGGGCGGTTGCGAACGCTTCACAAAAATCCCGAAAAAAGAGCCCCGCAGAACAATACATGCTCCCACGGGGCGTGGTGAATCGTTGCGGACATTCGCCCGGATTTATACCACGTTATTGTCCACCATCTTCGAGACGGCCTTATAGAGCGACGTTTCGATCGGGTACCCATCCTCCTGGATCTTCTGCTTGATTGCATCGACGATGGGGGTGCGCACATCATCCATAGAATCTATGGCGCTACGGAGCTTCGACATTGTAACCGAAGTATCCGAGAGCTGAACGTTTGCACTGCCCGAAGCCTGGGATCCTTGCGAAGCGCTCTTTTTTGCCGGCGTATTCGAAGCCTGACCGTAGGAGTTCACCCCGTAAGCTGCTGTAGAAATCTGCGACATCGTTACCATGGCGTACCTGCCTTTCTCGGGGGGTTTCTCCATCCCTGGAATTGCGATCCTTCCGTGGATTCCCACCCCATTTTGCTCTCCCGCATCCTGCGGGATGAGCGTGTTTTGTTCTCATTTAATGTATCGGGTTTTCGTGGGGTAAGCTTTAGGTAATTCATCCCCGTTTATTCTTATTATTCCGCAGTTCCAGGATCATATCCCGCAATCTCGCAGCCTTCTCGAACTCCAGATCCGCTGCAGCCTGGGCCATTTCTTTTTCGAGCTCCCTGATCGAGTGTTTTGCCCGCGCACGCGCCTTCCTGCCGACCGGCTCCTTTCCGAACGTCGGTTCCTCGGCGACCAGCGGAATGGACGGCTCAGCCGCCTCTCCATAGAGCGTGACCCCCTCGCGGATCGTGCGCTGGATGCTCCTGGGCTCCATGCCGTGCTCCTTATTGAAGGCAAGCTGCCGGTTTCTCCGCCGGGTGCTTTCGTCGACAGCTTTCTTGATTGAGCCGGTAATGACATCGGCATAGAGGACGATACGACCGTTGATATGGCGTGCCGCACGTCCCGAAATCTGCACAATGGATCTCGCCGACCGGAGGAACCCCTCCTTGTCCGCATCGAGGATGGCGACGAACGCCACCTCGGGCAGGTCGATGCCCTCCCTGAGCAGGTTGATGCCCACGAGGACGTCGAAATCCCCCTTGCGCAGGTCGCGCAAAATCTCGGTCCTTTCGAGCGTCTCGATGTCCGAATGGAGGTACCGCACCTTGAAGTCGAGCGATTCCAGGTACTCGGTGAGGTTTTCCGACATCTTCTTGGTCAATGTGGTGACAAGCGCCCGCTCCTTCTTTTCCACGGTGACGCGGAGCTGCTCGATCAGGTCGTCGACCTGGGTCTTCGCCGGCCTTATCTCGATGGGAGGATCGACCAGGAAGGTGGGGCGGATCACCTGTTCCACGATGATGCCGCCGGCTTTCTTCAGTTCGTAATCGCCCGGCGTTGCCGAAACGTAAACCACCGTGTCCTGGAGCGCCTCGAACTCGGGGTAGCGCAGCGGCCGGTTATCCAGCGCGCAGGGGAGACGGAACCCGTGTTCGACGAGCGTCTCCTTCCGCGCCTTGTCGCCGTTGAACATCCCCTGCACCTGCGGTATCGATACATGCGACTCGTCGATGATCAGGAGGTACGGCCGCTTGAAGAAATCCATCAGCGTATAGGGCCGCGTGCCCGGAGCCCGGCCGTCGATGATCCGGGAGTAGTTTTCGATGCCGTTGACATAACCGACTTCCTTGAGCATCTCCATATCGTACCGGGTGCGCTGTTCGAGCCGCTGCGCTTCGAGAAGCTTGTTGCGCGCCCGCAGGAGCCCGAGCTGTTCGTCGAGCTCCTTTCCGATCTGCGCGACCACCTCCTCCATGGTGACGCCGACGGTCATGTAGTGCTTCGCCGGGAAGATGGTTACTTCGTCAAGTTCGTTTATGCTCTTGCCCGTCACCACGTTTACCCGGCGGATTGCCTCGATCCGGTCGCCGTAAGTCTCGATCCTGAGCGCAATCTCCTCGTAGGCCGGATGGATTTCGATCACATCGCCGCGCACGCGGAAAGTCCCGCGCCTGAGTTCGATGTCGTTGCGGGTGTACTGCATGTCGGTCAGGCGCAGGAGGAATTCGCGCCGGTCGATCTGGCTGCCCCTGGTGAGCAGGACGCTCGACGCCGCGTAGGCCTCCGGCGATCCGATCCCGTAGATGCAGGACACGCTCGCCACGATGATGACGTCGCGCCGCGCAAGGAGCGAGCTCGTCGCCTTGAGCCGCAGCCGGTCGATCTCGTCGTTGATCGTGGACTCCTTGGCGATGTACGTATCGGTCGAGGGGATGTAGGCCTCGGGCTGGTAGTAGTCGTAGAAGCTGACGAAGTATTCGACCGCATTGTCCGGGAAGAACTCCCGGAACTCCTGGAAGAGCTGGGCGGCAAGGGTCTTGTTGTGCGAAATCACGAGGGTGGGCATCTGCACCCGCTCGATGACATTCGCCATGGTAAAGGTTTTCCCGGAACCGGTGACGCCCAGGAGTACCTGGTGGCTTGCCCCGCGTTTGATGCCGTCCACCAGCTGCTCGATGGCCTCCGGCTGGTCGCCGGCGGGCTGATACGAAGATTGGATGCGGAAGTTCATAGTGTAAAAATAGGTTTTATGATGGCAGGGGCGTTTGAAGGTGGAATCGATATAGCTGCCTCTGGTGGGGGAACCTCGCTACGCGGGTTCCCCCTGGCCAAAGCCTCCGCNNACCTCACCCCGGCCCAAGGCGACCGGACCTCTCCTGAAGTGAGAGGTGTTATAAAAGCGCAAAAAGTCCAATTCATGAGGCGATTCCTGCCTCGCTGCGCTCAGCAGGAGCTCTCGCACCCCCGCAACGCTCCCATTAGATAGAAAACACAGGGAGAAATCCCCCGGCTTTGCCGCCCCCTTACTAAGGGGGATCTGATTAAAGATAAAGAAAAATCACCTGACCGTTCACTTCGTAGGGGCGACCTCCAAATAAACCGGCAAAGGCCGGTTTATTTGGTTATTATTAAGATTTCTTGGAGGTCAGCGGTCGCCCATTTGTTTGTCGATGAATTACAATCCTTCTTCATCTTTCCGTCTCCATCATGCATCCTTTCTCCCGGCTCCTCCCTTTTTTTTTACCTTTGTGCCTTCTTTCTGCCTTTCGTCTGCCTTCCCCCCGCCTTCTCCCATAAATATTCTCATGCGCAAACAACAGATCCCCTTTACATTTATTTTTCTGAATTCCCTTATTTCAGGGGGTTTTTGCCCTCCGGGGGACACAGGTAGCGCAAAAATTCCAAAGACCTTAAAACCAGTGAGATAGATCGATATTTCCAGACTTTTTTGTAAATCAGGAGTGCAAAAAATCCAGCAGTAAAGAAATCCGGAGAATGATGCTTGATAAAATAGATGTATTTGACAATCAATGGAAAGGAAATTTGAACTATAACTCAAATAATTACAAAGGCTTGGAGAGACATGGACAACTTCACTTGGGTGAATATTTAAAGATTGGCAAATACTAATAAATGAGAGAAACATGGGAAAATCCTTGAAAAAATTGGTATTTCCGGGCATGGCTATCGCAAGGCTCCTTCGCCTGATCCCTGACCTTTTCGCCTCACCCCTGCCCCTCTGAC
>PLTF01000092.1 GCA_003164335.1 Fibrobacterota bacterium | reverse complement strand
GTCCAATTTTTGGGGTCCATTACATTACATAATCTTTTCTGCTTTTTTACCTAATGGAGGCGTTGACCTCACCCCGGCCCTAAAGGGCCGGACCTCTCCGTCCGGAGAGGTAAATCGCTTCGCGGATGAAACGGAAATTCAACAAGGGCTTTTTCTCGATTTTTTCTTAATTTGTCGAGTAGACATGTATGGATTCCTTTCGGAATTTCAATGCCCCTCACGGAACCGGACTTGTGAATTTCCCACATCCGGCTCTTCGTAGAATCTCACTACACAGTTGATCAGCCATACAGTCGGTGTACTATATGCGGTTTCGGTAGTGGATATCGTATGAGATACTTTGCGAATTGTTCCCAGTTGAACGACTTGCGTTGGCTCCGTCGGTTCAGCCATTTGAACGCTATCCGTTTCGCACAGAGGTAATACCGATATATGCCTCGATAATTTCCGCTGATTCCATAATACTGATAGTGTCCTCGCAGCTTTGCCGCCAGTACCTTCCACAGCTCGCTCAACTTAAGCATGTTTCGCACTGTCTTGAACCACGCGGTCAGTTCCCCGATTTTCTTCCTGAACTTCTTTGCCATTGTTCTACGTCCGACAAGGAAGAACCCATGACGGCTTTTCGTACAATAATGCGTCAATCCAAGAAAATCAAAGGTGTTCGCCTTCCGATCCTGTCTTTGCGCATTGACCCCTTCGTACTTACCAAAACTCATTACACGGGTCTTCTCTGGATGTAATTCCAGACCATACTGCGCAAATCGATTCCGCAGCAACTCCACCACACGGTACGCTTCTTCCTTGAACTGTACCAGTATGATGAAATCATCCGCATAGCGGATAAGATGGCATTCCCCTGTTACCTGTGGCCTGATCTCCTTCTCCATCCACTCATCCAGCACATAATGAAGGAATATGTTTGCCAGCATTGGACTGAGCGTTCCTCCTTGCGGCACTCCTTTTACACTTTCCACAAGCAGTCCCGAATCCTTGTAACCGGCAATCAAAAATCGCCCTATAATGCGCAGCAGACTCGGATCATTTATCCGTCTTCCCAGAAACTCCATCAGCCATTTGTGCGAAACCGCATCAAAGAACCCCTTGATGTCCGCCTCTATCACATGATTGGTGGGCCTGTTCCACAGTAATGTATCCACCGCCTTCAACGCCGTGTGACAGCCGCGACCCAGCCTGAATCCGTGCGAACTCTCCAGAAAGTCCTGTTCATATATCGCTTCCAGTATCCGGCTCACTCCCTTACCCACTACCTTATCCTCCAACACCGGTATTCCCGGCGGACGCGTTGCGTGTTCATCCTTGGGGATGTACACCCCCCGCGCAGGTAATGGTCGGTACTGTTTCGCCTTCAACCGTTCTATCAGTCCTTTCAGGTTCTCCGATAGATTCTCCCCGTATTCCTCCCAACTGACGCCATCTACTCCCGTGGCCTTGTTTCTGCCAGGACTACGGTAGCATCGCTCAAGAAATTCTTCATTCAGCAAATGCGCAAGGCACGTAAACCGATACGAAGGATCTCTCTTCGCCCGCGAAGATATGAGGTCCAATTTTGTTTCCACATCGTTACCCACCTCAAGGTGTGGCATGTGTTTCCTCATCCCTCTACATTCCTACGCTGATCCCTTCGAGTGCGCTCCCTGCGCTCATGACGCATTACCGCCATTACTCCTCTACTACGAATCAGTCCGACTGCCAATCCCGCGTACCATCTCCTCACCTTTGCTGGGCTTGTTAATGGCTTCTCGTGAAATAGGATTGGCTCTCCCAGGTTCCAACATAAACAATTTGACCGCCCGCCGCGGACTTAGACCCCGGCACGTTTCTATGCACTCACCCTATCGCGCATATCTTTTCCGGCTTCAGAGCATAAAAAATCTAGGCCTTCGTGCAACAAGAAATATTTCGGGGCTCAATACCTTCACTTGCGTTACGGCTGACGATCTCCTTCCCTCCGGCTTCATGCAGTCCGTTGCCGTCTTGCATGCGGAGTTCCGTACTGAACTGGTGGTTAGCCTCTATTCAGGCTGGATTGTCCAGCTTGTTTATGCCAGCTTCGCCTGGCGCACTTTATGTGTTTTCTACCCAATGGGGGCGTTGCGGGAGGTGCCAAGGCTCCCGGGTCACCGACCTGGGGCACACGATTTTTGCTTTTGCCGTTTAATGTGTTTTCTACCTTATGGGAGCGTTGCGGGAGGGGGAAGGCGTTTGCCGAAGGCAAACATCGCCTCCCCCTTCCGCAGGANNCGCCTAAGCGGTTCCCCCACCAAGGGCATATGATTTAAGCTCGGTTCCCCCACCAAAAGCACTTATAATTGCAATTACACCTTCGCCTTCTGAATCGTCGACATCGCCGTCGCGATAATTGCCCCGACATCGGCAAGATTCGTCGGGATGATCAGCGTATTCCCGGTTTTCGCGATATTGCCGAACTGGGTAATGTACTGTTCCGCAACCCGGAGCTGGACCGCCTCGAAGCCGCCGGAGGACTTAATCGATTCCGCGACATTCCGGATTCCTTCGGCAGTGGCTTTGGCAACCAGCAGAATCGCCTCGGCCTGTCCCTGCGCCTCGTTGATTCGCTGCTGCTTGTTGGCTTCGGACTGCTTGATTACCTGCTGCTTTGCACCTTCCGCATTGTTGATGGCCGCATCCCTTGTGCCTTCGGACTGAAGGATGAGCGCCCGCTTCTCCCGCTCGGCCCGCATCTGCTTTTCCATGGCCGCGAGGATGTCCTGCGGCGGCTGGATGTTTTTGATCTCGTAGCGGAAAACTTTGACGCCCCACGATTCGCTCGCCTTGTCGAGCTCGGTCACGACCTGCATGTTGATATGCGACCGTTCTTCAAACGTTCGGTCCAGCTCGATTTTCCCGATTTCGGAACGCAGGGTGGTCTGCGAGAGCTGCGTTATGGCGAACAGCAGATTCGAAATGCCGTACGAGGCGCGTTCCGGGTCGAGAATTTTGTAGTACAGGACGCCGTCGACCCCTACCTGGACGTTGTCTTTCGTAATGCAGACCTGCTCCGCAATTTCGAGCGCAACCTCCTTGAGGCTGTGCTTGTAGCGAATGGTGTCCATGAACGGGAAGAGCAGATAAAACCCGGCATTCAGGACCCCATGGAAGCGCCCGAGCCGTTCAACGACAAAGGCACTCTGCTGCGGCACCACGACCGCGGTCCTCGCGATAAGGATGAGTACGACAAACGCAATGACCAGAACAGCAATCAGGCCACCACCCATAATAACCTCCTGTTACGATTTAGGTTTAACCACAAGGCGCAATCCGTCGCGCGAAATAACCGTGCATGAGGCATTTGCGGGGAGTTCCGTTTCTCCGGCATTCCTTGCCTGCCATGTCGTGCCGCGCACCTCGACCATGCCCTCGCCTCCTGCGGCGATAGTCTCCTTCGCGCTCCCCTCCTCGCCGATAAACTCGTGCCGATCGGAGCGGGGAGTCGATTTTTTCACCCTTTCAACGAGCTTTTTCCGGAAAAAGGAGATGTTGATGGTCATGAGGACGATGAAAATGATGATCTGGATGAGGGCCGAAGGGATGAATGCCGCTGCCGCTCCGGCAAGAACAGCGGCGATGCCGATGAAGAACAGGTAAAAACCTCCCGGGGTCATCATTTCGAGAAGAAGGAGGAGGATGCCGATCGATACCCATTGCCACCATAATATGTGCATAGTTTTGATTCCTTAGCCCTCGGGCCGGGGTGCTTCTCAAGGTGATTTCTATGGAATTTTAATGAACCAAGGAAAATAGATTTACGCGGGATGAGAGTCAAAAAAAACCAAGAAATGCAAATGCAAATGCAAAGTCAAAGTCAACTTCAGGGCGTTCCGCTGGTCGCCCTGAAGGGCGCCCAACGGCGCGCCTCCGCCGGGCTCTCGGCATAGCCGAGCCGGTGTTTGAAGCCCTGCGGCTTCGCCTTGGTCTTCAAATACTGCCGGGGTCACTTCGTTTACCCCGGCACCCTCTGTCCTCGCTAACGCAACGTCAAAAGATATTAAGGGTTCAACATGTTGAACCCCTATGAATTTACACATTCCTTTATGTTTTTTCTACCCTGAAAGAGGGCGTTNNCGGCTTTAGGCCAGGGGAAACCGCCGCAGGCGGTTCCCCCACCAAAGGCTATTATAATCCCCGTTCCGCCGAAACCTCATAAACTTCCTTATATTTTAACGCTGCCCGCTCCCAGGAGAATTTCCTGACCTCTTCGAGCCCGTTCAGAACGAGCTTCGCATAGTCGTCGGGACGCGAGTACAGGTCAACCGCACTTTCAAGTGCGGCATGGGCAGCCTGCACGAGCGCTTCGAAGAGCGGCAGCTTCTTCCTTTCCCGCGGGGAGAGCTTGAGGAGCTGTTTCCACTCCTTTCCGGCCGCTGCATCGGGATAGTTTTCGCGAAACAGGATGCCGGTCGGGTGTGCCTCGTTTCCGTCAAGCGGCAGCGATCCGTAAAAAGCCGGGACCGTCACCGGCTGCGCGGTGTTTACCTGTATCCAGAGTCCGCCGGTGCCCCGTGCGATAACCGGCGTACCCGCCGCCAGTCCCTCGTTGGCGGAACCGAACGGCTCATAGAGCGAGGGCATGAGGAGAAAACTCGATCCCCGGAGCACCAGTTCATAAACTCTTCGCGGAATCTTCTCCGGCCAGATCTCGATATCCCCTTCGAGCCGGGCAACTACCGCGGCAAAAAACTTCAGATCGGTTTCAAAGGTCTTCGAGGAGCGGCTCGGGCAGAAAAAAAGCTTCGCCGACCCGCGCGGGAGGCGCTCGAAGGCGGTGAACATGAGATCGAATCCCTTTTGCATCAAATCCATCCGCCCCGCCATGAAGAATATCGGAACATCCGGATTGCCGTCTCCGAATTTCAGGGCCCCGATCGACCGGCTGTCATGGTATCTTCCGACCGCCTGCAGGAACCGTTTCCGGTAGGTTTGCTTACGCGACAAGAGCTTGCCGAATCCGCCTGCCGCCGCCTCGCGGAGCACCGGAGCGGTAAACGGCTCCGAGGGCTCGCTGAAAAGCCCGTTTTCTATGCCGAGGGGCGGGTTCATGGAAAAAACGGTCTGCAGGTGGTTGGCAAAGATGGTCAGCTGGAGCGGGTCGTGGGCGAGTTCACGCGCAAACGGCGTGCTCACCGTGACAAGCGGGCCCGAGAGCATGGGAATGGAACATTGGAGCACGGTCTCGCCCTTGAGCTCCCTGCCGAAGTATCGGCGCTTGATTTCGGTGGGCAACGGAGAGTCAAAGGAGTTGTGCAGCGTCAGAACCGACCGCACGCCGCGCAGCATTCCCTCACGCTCGGCAATTCTGGCAGTAAGGGAAACGAGGGCGGTCTCCCATTCGTGCGCATGGAAAAGGACGTTTTCGGTAACCAAGAGACCCTGGAGCGCAAAAGGCACGGCCGCGGCAAAGGCGAGTGCGTCGAGGAGGAGGTCTTCAGGATTGTCATAGCCGTAGGGGTTGTCGATCGCCGAAAACCGGCCTGGAATTTCCAGGAAAAATGATGGCGTCTCGACCGAAATGTCGCGGAAACAGGAGAACGCACCCTCATAGCCGCCGCATTTGAAGGGCACCTTATCCAGACACTGCTTCAACAACCCGGCCTTGCGCGCGGTCCTCATTCCGGAGACGCCGACGTGATACGGGCTGAAGAAATAGACCTTCTCCCCCATCGCTTCCAGCTGCCGGGTCAGATACCTGGTCGCCGGCGCCAGCCCGCCGAGCGATGCGTAGCGATTCTCAAAGGCAAGCTGGACGATGGTCCTATCTGCGGTTTTAAATACCGGGAGCGGGATGGGAAGCCCGTCAGCGACCGGCTTGCCAAAATACTCCTCCGAGCTGCGGCGCAGTTGCGGCCACAGTTCGAGCCTCATGGAAAAAAAGCGATCGTACTGTTCAAGCGTCGTCATGGTTCCTGCAGTCATGGTGCCTTTTGGATAATTATAGAACTTTCTGCCAATAAGTGGGGAAAAATAACAGGGGCCGGGGTGAGTAGGGATTGTGGGTTTTTTTGATGGGAAGCAGCTATGCGAAGATTCAGGCTTTTTGGTGGGGGAACCGCTTAGGCGGTTCCCCCTGAGCTGAAGCCCCCAAAGCGGGTCTTCAGCCACACCCTCTCCTGCGGAAGTGACCTCACCCCGGCCCAAAGCGACCGGACCTCTCCGCCAGGAGAGGTATCATAAAATCAACAAAAGTCCAAACCATTCCGCAAGCATAGCCTCCCCCTTCCGCTGGAAGGGGTGTGCCTGAAGACGCG
>PLTF01000164.1 GCA_003164335.1 Fibrobacterota bacterium | reverse complement strand
AAGCCCGGTTCCCCCACCAGAGGCATTAGAATTAAGCTCCGCTCCCCTGCCAAATGCTATTGTATTTGTAATTGTATTAGAAATCCCTTCAGGAGAAGAACCATGAACAAATCAGCCGCAAACAACGACATCGACGACGGTCAGTCCGGCTCCGAGCTCGTCTCGAAAAGAATCGCCGAACTCGCGGACTTGCGCGGAGAAATTCTTAGCAGGATGCGCAAGCTTATTAAGGAAGTTGACCCGGAGGTCGTCGAGGAGTTGAAGTGGATGGGCACGCCGACCTGGTCGCACGACGGCATCATCTGCACTGGAGAGTCCTACAAGAGTGCCGTGAAGCTGACCTTTGCCCGGGGTGCATTCCTGGATGATCCGGCACGGCTCTTCAATTCGAGTCTCGAAGGAAACGTCCGCCGCGCGATCGACATTCACGAAGGGGAGGTGGTTGACGAGGCGGTCTTCAAGGCGCTGGTTCGTGAGGCAATTGCCCTGAATAGTTCCCGCAAATCCAAGCCAGCAAAGAAGTCGAAGCCCTGAGATATAATATTACCCTTGGTGGGGAAACCGCCATAGGGCGGTTTCCCCTGGCCTGAAGCCGCGAAAGACACGTGTCTTCAGGCACACCCTTTCCAGCGGAGGGACGCGGCGATGTTTGCCCCTGGCAAACGCTCGCATCCCCCCGCAACGCTCCCGTTTGGTAGAAAAAACAGGGCAAGGCAAGGGTGGAAGAGGTCAAGATTTCGATAAGGGCAACCCTATATGGTTTCCCGTGATGGTCTCAATGGTTTATTGCTTTTATATAACCTCTCCAAGCGGAGAGGTCCCGCCACTTTGGGCGGGGGTGAGGTCAACAGGCCTGCAAACACAAAAGCCCCTGGGTCGCAGACCCAGGCCACACGATTTTAAAGAAAGAATGAAGGATGAAGGCGGAAGGATGAAGAAAGATTTTAATTCAATTCCAGACCTTAGGGGCGACCGCGGGTCGCCCCTACAAATGTCACTTGACAAGCGATCCTTTTTATAGCCTTTCCTGTGTTTTCTACCTAATGGAGGCGTTGCGGAGGAACGAGAGCGCCTGCGGAGCGAAGCGAGGCAGGCATAGCCTCGTTCTTCCGCAGGAGGGGGTGTGCCCGAAGACCCGGCTTTGCGGGGCTTCGGGCCAGGGGGAACCGCCATAGCGGTTCC
Organism: Fibrobacterota bacterium; assembly: GCA_003164335.1. Classification (GTDB taxonomy): domain Bacteria; phylum Fibrobacterota; class Chitinivibrionia; order Chitinivibrionales; family Chitinispirillaceae; genus BOG-1184. Next base: position 19,786 of record PLTF01000164.1, on the reverse strand, counting down.
CCCATCAAGGGCCTTTGATTTAAGCCCGGTTCCCCCACCAAGAGCCTTTGATTTAAGCGAGGTTCCCCCACCAAAACCGCATAGTATTGTATTTTCTATAGTTATTTTATGTTATTCTTCAACGGCAAAAAACGATCAACCAATATTTATTAGAATTTCTCCCCTTCCGAATCCCTATGGAGGAATAATGGCGGCACCAAGTACCCCGGACCTGATGAGCACCATCGTCAGTCTCGCCAAGCGGCGCGGCTTCATCTTCCAATCGAGTGAAATTTACGGCGGTCTCAACAGCTGCTGGGATTACGGCCCGCTCGGCGTCGAACTCAAGCGCAACGTCAAGGAAGCCTGGTGGCGCGCCATGGTGCACAGCCGCCGCGACATCGTGGGCCTGGACGCCTCGATCCTCATGCATCCCGACGTCTGGAAGGCTTCCGGCCATTTGTCGGGCTTCACCGATCCGCTGGTCGACTGCAAAAACTGCAAGGAGCGGTTCCGCGCCGATCACCTGTCGGACCTCAAGACCTGCCCGAAGTGCGGCGGTGAGCTTACCGCGGTACGCCGGTTCAACCTCATGTTCAAGACCTTCATGGGCCCGCTCGAAGACGACTCCGCGACCGTGTACATGCGTCCCGAAACCGCGCAGGGCATCTTCGTCAACTTTCTGAACGTGCAGCAGTCGGCCAGGCTCAAGCCCCCCTTCGGCATCGCCCAAATCGGCAAGAGCTTCCGCAACGAGATCACGCCCGGCAACTTCACCTACCGCACGCGCGAGTTCGAGCAGATGGAGATGGAGTTCTTCGTGCCCGTGGCGGAGGACGAGCAGTGGTACGACTACTGGAAACACGCCCGGCGGGAGTGGTACATGTCGCTCGGCATCAAGCCGGAGAAGCTGCGCATGCGTGAGCATGCGAAGGAAGAGCTCGCCCACTACGCCAAGGCATGCTGCGACGTGGAGTACGAGTTCCCGTTCGGCTGGAGCGAGCTCGAAGGGATCGCCAACCGCACCGATTTCGACCTCAAGCAGCACTCCGAGCACAGCGGCAAGAGCCTGGCCTACTTCGACGAGGAGACCAAGCAGCACTATTTTCCCTATGTCATCGAGCCGGCTGCCGGCGCCGACCGGGCAACGCTCGCCTTCCTCGTGGACTCCTATGCGGTCGAGGGCGAGGGCAAGGAGGCGCGCACCGTGCTCAGGCTCCATCCGTCGCTTGCGCCCATCAAGGTCGCGGTGCTTCCGCTGGTCAAACGAGACGGCATGCCCGAAGCGGCCGAAAAAATCTACGCCGACCTTTTGAAGAACTCCGTGCGCTCGTTCTACGACCACGCCTCTTCCATCGGGCGGCGTTACGCCCGGCAGGACGAGGCGGGCACGCCCTACTGCGTCACGGTCGACAGCCAGACCCTGACTGACGAAACGGTCACGATACGCGAGCGCGACTCAAGGGTGCAGTACCGCGTGCCTGCCGCGACCGTTGCAACCACCATCGCCGCCAAGCTGAAAGAGGCCTCCGCATGACCCTCACCGTCAATGTCGTGATGGGCGGGCCGTCGCCCGAGCACGAGGTTTCGCTCAATTCGGGTCTCGAAGTCCTGGCCCATATCGATAAAACAGCCTACAAGGCACGGGCCGTCGTGATTTCCAAAAACAAGGAGTTTTTCTTCTGCGATCCGGGCGAAGCCCCGCTCACACCCGCGGATGTCGCGGATCCCGCCGCCTCTCCCCGATTCGCGGGACCCCTGCATCCGGCCGACTCGGGGAAGATCTGGAAGGGGGTCGACGTTGCCTTCCTCGCGCTTCACGGCACCTTCGGCGAAGACGGGGTGCTGCAGGGATTCCTGGAGACCATCGACATTGCCTACACGGGTTCGGGCGTTTACAGCAGCGCGGTTGCCATGGATAAGATAACTTCCAAGACCCTCTACCTTGCGGGCGGCCTCACCGTCCCCCCCTGGTCGATCTACCGGAAGGGCCATCCCGCGGCCACCATAGACTCGCTGGCAAGCAAACACGGGTACCCCTGCTTTGTCAAGGCTCCGCAATCGGGTTCGAGCCGTCTCATGGGACGCGCCGACAACCGGGAGTCGCTCGCCGCGCTCATCGACGAATTCTCTCCGTACGCCGACCGGCTCCTCGTGGAAACGGCAATTACCGGCATCGAATTCTCCTGCGGCGTGCTCGACCTTGCCGACGACACGATTACCGCCCTGCCGCCCATCGAGATCCGTCCCCGGGGCCAGGCGTATTTCGACTATTCCGCAAAGTATACCGACGGGAAGAGCGAGGAGATCGTTCCGGCCGAGCGCCCGGAGCCGGTCCTCGAACAGGTGCGGGAAACCGCGGTTGCCGCGCACCGCATCCTCGGCTGCCGCGGGGTTTCGCGCACCGACATGATCATGGCCGACGACCGGCTCTATGTGCTCGAAACCAATACACTTCCCGGCATGACGGCGAACTCGCTCCTGCCCAAGGAGTTCGTGGCAGCCGGCGGCACCTATGCCGGACTCCTCGATCTCCTCATCGCCGCGGCGCACCGGACGAAAACCTCCAGGCTTGCATGAGCTTGATTCTCGGCATCGATACCTCCTCGACCGACCTCGGCATAGGGCTCTCCGACGGCACAAAGAGGTGCGCTGCCTTTTCGCGCTTCGTGGGGAACTCCCATGCGGAAACCATCGCCGACGCGGTATCATTGACTCTTGCGAGCTGCGGCAGGTCGCCGCGCGAGGTCACCCACCTCGCGATCTCCTGCGGACCGGGGTCGTTCACCGGGCTCAGGATCGGCATCGCCTTTGCAAAAGGCTTCTGCCTTGGCACCGCGGTTGGGGTTTTGCCGCTTTCCTCGCTGTATATTCTGGCGCACGGCGGCTTGAAATCCGGCGGCAGCATTGTGGCCGCGATCGACGCCCGGCGCGACGAGGTCTTCTGGGCGCGATTCCGCCCCACCCCGGAGGGAATCGTCCGCCTGACCGACGATTGCCGGAGCGGCGCAGCGGAGTTCCGGGAAGCTTTGCACGACGACGATACGATCGTCACCGACACCATGGGCTATGCGAAGAGCTCGGTATTCGTTTTCCTGGGCGACCGGGCGCAGGTATTTCCGGTGGAGCGTTACCCGCTCCAGCGCGGGCTTCACTGCGCCGAGGCGGGCGCACTCGCTCTCGCCTGCGGCCGGGCAGACACTGCTTTGTGGCAGGATCCCTCCGCCGTGCTTCCCCGCTACCACCGGGACTTTGCGCCTCCCGCAGGGTATGCGCGATGACTACAGTGCAGCTCATTGCCGGTTCCCTTGCTGCGCTCGCGGTAATCGCGGCGCTCGCAGCCCTTGTCTACCGCCGGTTCCCGCTGTACAAAATTTATAAAAGCAAGGTCGGCTACGAGAGCATGCTCGATGCCATCGGCGACCCGCTCGCCGTCATCGCGCCCGATTACACGGTCACGCGCGCGAACAAGGCCTACATCGACCTCGTGGCAGGCTCGTTTCGGAGCGTCATCGGGAGGAAGTGCTTCTCCCTGTTCAAGGGTTTAAGCGAGCCCTGCGCCGACTGCCGGATACCGGTTGTCGAGTCGCTCAGGCGGCCCGAGGCCGTGGAGCGCTGCCCGCACCCCTCCGGGAGTGGCGCGGTCAGCCTGAGTTTCTCCCCCTTTGTCCAGCCCGAAGATCCGGGCAAGAACATGGTCATCGAGCACATCCGGGACATCAGCCAGCTCGAAGCGCTGAAGAGCGATCTCGAAGAGAAGAACCGCACGCTTGCCGCGGCCATGCGCGACCTCGAAGCCGCACAGCGCGAAATACGGGAGGAGCTCTGTCTCGCCCGCCAGGTGCAGGAGGGCATCATGCCGAAGACGGCCCCGCCTTTTCCTGGATTATCAATCGCCATCACCTTCCACTCGGTGGAGGAGGTCGGCGGCGATCTCTACGATTTCATCCCCTTTTCAGACGATGAACTCGGAGTTTTCGTGGGCGATGCCTCGGGCCACGGCTTTTCGGCTGCGCTCATCGGCATGATCGCCAAGATGTCGCTCTTCAACAACAGCAAGCACGGCGATTCGCCCGCAGGGCTCATGGCCGCAATCAACCGCGACCTGTTTGCGATCATCCAGACGAGCCACTACCTCACCTGCATTCTCGGCGTTTTCAACCGGGTAGAGCATACCTTCACCTTCTGCCGCGCCGGGCACCCGATGCCGGTCGTCGTTCGCCGGGACGGTTCGCTTGTCAGCCTCGAAGGGTCGGGACCCATGGCCGGGATCATCGAAGATGCAACGTTCGAGGAATCGGTTTTCGCGTGGGAGCCCGGAGACCGGTTCTACCTGTTTACCGACGGCATGTACGAGCGGCGGAAGGGCGAGGAAAGGAGCTTCGGGTACGACCGCTTTACCGAGCTTCTCAAGGGGTACCGCGATGTTCCCGCGGAAAGGGTTGCCGAAAAACTCGAAGAGCGATTTAGCGGATTCACCTGCGATGACGATTACACCATGCTCGTCATCGAGGCCGGGCTCCCCGCGCAGATCGGTCAAATGCCATGAAAACGCTTCGCAGGATTCCGCTCATGCTGCGCTGCTTCGCGCCGGTAATGCTCCTGTTCGCCCTCTCTGCCTTTGCCGGCTCCGCACTTCCCACACCCATCCAGCTCCAGCTGGGCGACTCGACCGTAAAAAAAACCGCACCGCGGACCCAGCCCGGCCGCAAGGCCGACACCGCCGCCGACAGCTTCGACTGCCGCACCGGTACGATTGTCGGGGCGGGAATCGGGCTTTCGCTCGGGAGCATGCCGGAATTCGACATCTGGAACAGCAACCTCGCACAGCATCTCTCCGACCTCGGTCTCTCCGACTCCTCGTTCCAGGTCCACGGCCTCGATACCGGGCTCCTTGCCTTTACCGTGCGCCAGTCGCCGGATCTCTTTTCCATGACCTTCCCCATCACGATTTACGTCGGCCAGCTCTATCCACGGCACCGGCTCACCGGATCGCTCTCCTTTGCTTACCTTACCAAGGAGTACGATGCGCGCCTTTCGCTCGTGAACGATTCCGCGCGCTACTTCGACCTGCAGCAGAAGCTCGGGCTGTACTCCTTTACAGCAGGGCTTACCTGGGGATCGCGGATCCCGGAACGCTATTTTTCGGTCGAGGGCATCGACCGCACGGATGCGCTCATCGGCATCATCGCATCGCCCTGGCTCGCCCTGCGGCGCTCGACCACAATCGGCGCGCCGCCAACAACGGATGTGCGCCTCACCGAACTCTACCAGGCAGTCCTTCCGCAGGTAAGCTCCTTTTCCGCCATCGGCATCGCCTACGGCTGGCGCATGGCGCTTGCCACGGTCAAGCACCGATCGAAGCGCAGCGGTCTCGAAGCCGAGCTTGCCTACTCCGGGATGTGGAACACCCGTTTTCGCACGAGCTCAGGCACAACGATTGCGCAGGCTGATTTAGGGGATAAAACCTCCGCGGCAGGAAGTACGCTTTCGTACTACACCAGCCGCATAGAAATTTCGGTTTCACTGTTCAGGAAAGTATCTTCCGAAAAGCCACGAAAGGATAAGCCATGAACCGGTTCATCCAACGCCACCTCTGGGAGGGAAACGCCCGGCGTACCATGACCCTCGGACCCGATAAACTCGTGATCGACGGTAAAAAGGCGGGCGTGAGCATCTCCGACGACTATTTCTATCGCGACATTACTCCGGCTGTCAAGAACACGCGCCGGGGAGAGCCCGGATGGAGCAGCGTCATATACGGCATCGTGGTCGTGTCGCTAGCCCTGTTCGTCGCAACGCGCATGGTCCAGTCAACCGTTGCCAAGATGATCATCCTTGCCTTCGACTATGCACTGCTCCTTATCGCCGGGTTCTTTTTCATTCTGACGGTAAAGAAGAGCGACTACGCGGATTTCTACGACGCGGACGGCGACCGATTTCTATCAATCAAGGTTACTTCGAAGTCGAAACCGTTTATAGCGGCGCTGCGGGGGAAGATAAAAGAGGTGGAGAATATGAACAATGAAAATGCTCCTGGTGGGGGAACCGAGCTTAATAAAAAAGCCTCTGGTGGGGGAACCAAGCTTAAATCAAATGCCTTTGAGGGGGGAACCGCTTAGGCGGTTCCCNNACCCCTTCCTGCGGAAGGGGAAGGCTATGTTTGCCTTAAGGCAAACGCCCTTCCCCTCCCGCAACGCCCTCTTTTAGGGTAGAAAACACCTACAAAAAATCCTGAATAATTATGCATTCGTAGGGGCACAGCGTGCCGTGCCCTCCTTCTTACAACATCGTTTTCCCTTTTAATTCGTTACAACTCAGGTGCCATTCTCTGTATAATGAAATCCCCCCTTTATCCCCCTTAGTAAGGGGGATAAAGGGGGGATTTGGAGGCAAATTCAGCAATCACTCCACCTACCGAGCAGTAAGCCCGCATCTACGCATCTTAATCTTTTGACTTTGCGTTAGCGAGGACGAAGGATGCCTGCTGAAGCGCAGCGAGGCAGGCAGTCTGGGGAGCCACAGGCGCAAAGCGCCGCATGGCTCCCCAGACCGGCTCGGCTTTGCCGAGAGCCCGGCGGAGGCGCGCCGGGGAGGCACCCTGAAGGGTGCCTCCCCGGAACGCCCAGAAGTTGACTTTGAATTTGAATTTGTAATTAAAACCTTTCAAAACTCTATCTGGGCACCCAGCTCCACCACCCGGTTGGGCGGAAGATTGAAGAACGAAGAGGCGTCCAGCGAATTCTTCGACAGGAACATGAATATCTGCTTGCGCCACAGGGCCATGCCGCCGTGGTGGACGATCACCAGGGACTCCTTGCCGAGGAAATAGGAGAACAGCCCCGGATCGGGCGACGTTCCCGGGATTTTTACCCCTGCAAGCAAAGTCGGCACATCCGGACTCTCCATGAAGCCGTAGCGGAAGGTGACCTTATAAATCCCCTGGCCGACCGTCATCAGCGACACCCGGTCGGTTTCCGGAACAATCGGGGTTTCGCCGGTCTCGACCGTCACGATGAAGGTCCGGGCGTGCAGGATGCCGTTATGCTTGTAATTGTGAAGCAGGGCCCGCGGCACCATATTGGTATTCCCGCAGAGAAACACGCCGGTGCGTGCGGTCCGGAGCAGGTCGGGCTGCGCCGCTATTTCCTTTGCAAACATATCCAGCGGCATCGCATCGGAGGTCACCTGCTTATGCAGGATCTTCCGGCCCTTGATCCAGGTCGTCATCAGGATGAGGACGGCAACCGCGATGAAGATCACGACCCATCCGCCGGACAAGACCTTGGAGAGGTTGGCCGCAAAGACCGCCAGGTCGAAAAGCAGGAAGAAAAGACCCAGCGGGATGGTGACGAATAGTGGCGCGTGCCAGAGCCTGCGGGCGAGGAGGAGCACCATCGAGGTGGTGATGAACATGGTCGCCGAGACCGCGATGCCGTATGCCGCGCCCAGGCTGTCGGAGTGCTTGAACCCGAGGATGAGGAGGATGACCGCGACGAAGAGCGCACCGTTTACAAAAGGAATATACACCTGCCCGATCAGGTTCTTCGACGTGTGAATAATCTTCATGCGCGGCCAGAACCCGAGCTGCACCGATTGCCGCGCCAGCGAGAACGCCCCGGAAATAACCGCCTGCGAGGCGATGACCGTGGCCAGGGTCGAGATCGCTACCATGGGGAAGAGAAACCAGGTGGGCGCAATCTGGAAGAACAGGTTGTCGGGCCTACCTTTGAGGAGCAGGCATGAACCCTGGCCCAGGTAGTTCAGGATAAGTGCCGGGAAAACGATGAAGAACCATGCTTCACGGATAGGAACCTTGCCGAAGTGCCCCATGTCGGCATAGAGCATTTCGGCGCCGGTCACGGCGAGGAATGCCGCCCCGAGAAGGCCGAAGCTCTGCCAGCCTGCAGAGTGCAGGAGCATGATCGCGTACACGGGATTCAGGGCTTCGAGTATCGCCGGGCAGCGGACTATGGAAAACGCGCCCAGAAGGCCGATAAGGAGAAACCACACCATCATCACCGGCCCGAAAAAAACGCCGATCTTCCCTGACCCGCGCGACTGCAGGACAAAGAGGCCGATGAGTACCGCAATCGAGAGCGGGATCACGAACGGGCTGAAAAGCGGGGTCGCGATATTGAGCCCCTCGATGGCACTCAGTACCGAAATTGCCGGGGTGATGGCGCCGTCGCTGAAGAGCAGGGCCGCGCCGATGATGCCCAGGAGCGAGAGGATCGGAAGGTTCTTGACCCGCTCCGGCCCTATCCGGTGGACTAGCGCCATGAGCGCCAGGATTCCGCCCTCGCCCTTGTTGTCCGCCCGCATGACAAACAGCACGTACTTGACCGAAACTATGATGACGAGAAACCAGAAGATGAGCGATACCGACCCGAGAACGTTCGCCCGGGTAAGGGGGATCCCGTGTCCCGCGACGAAGCACTCCCTGAGCGCATAGAGGGGGCTGGTGCCTATGTCCCCGAAAACGATGCCGAGCGCCGTCAAGATCAGTACCGACTTGCCCGATTTCCGGTCGACTGCAGGAAATGCGGCTACCGTTGGGGCATCGCTCATAGGTTTTCGATCAGTCTTCGCAAGCCGTGCAGGGCGCTCTGCTCGCGGATTGCGGCGCGGGTGCCCTTGAACCGGCACTTGTAGGTGTGCACCGCTCCGGGCACGGCAATACCGAGGTAAACGAGCCCCACCGGTTTATCGTCGGTGCCGCCGTCGGGTCCGGCAATGCCGGATACCGCAATGGCGACATCGGCCCGCAGGAGCTTGCGCGCCCCGCGAGCCATGGCGCCGACGGTTTCGGCGCTCACTGCACCGGGTCCGGTTTTCTTGAGGAATTTAGCCGGAACCCCGAGGATCCTGGTTTTCGCCTTGTTTGCATAGGAAATGACGCCGCCGTTGAAATAGCTGGACGACCCCGGGATTTCCGTAATTGCCGCTCCCAGGAGGCCGCCGGTGCACGATTCGGCAACGGCAAGTTTCAGGCCTTTCTTTATGAGCAGCCTGCCTGCCTTTTCCGAAAGTGCGAGAATCGATTTATTCATTAAATATGTCCCTGCTTTTTGGCAAAGAACGCGAGGACGCAATAGATCCCCATGGTAATGACCAGAAGCTCAGTGCTCCGCTGGTACGCCAGCCAGTGTGCCAGGCCGCGAAACACAAAATGGGTAAGAAACCCGTAGCCGATCGTGCACATGGCAATGAAGATGCCATACCGGATCAGCCAGTGCAGTTTCTGCGTCGCATTCTGGACAAACGCATTGATTACCGGACCCGCGAGCATGAGCGACACGGCGGTTATGCCGAGGCTCACCATAGCGATATGGCTGCGGATCAGTCCCGCGAGAAAAGCAATGGGTTCATGCATGCTGCCTCCTCCAATGATCGCTTCCGGCGAATCACCCGGGACGCCGAAGCCTACAGGTGGGCCTTGATCGCGTGGTACGCCATGAGCGTTACCATGAGCGACAGGTTGGCATACACTCCGGCCGCGACATCGTCCATGGTGACGCCCACACCGCCTTCGAGCTCTTCCATCATGTAGACCGGAAACGGTTTGACTATATCGAAAAACCGGAACAGGACAAATCCGGCGATCAGGACCCTGAGCGTTATGGGAACGAACAGGAAGGTGATAAGCTGCCCTGCAACCTCATCGATCACGATCCTGCCCGAGTCTTCCTTGCCGAAGAGCTCGCAGCTTCCGGAGGCGAGAAAGAAACTGACGGCAATGACCGCGAGGCAGGCGAGCCAGTAAAAAACCGATGTTCCGGACGGCTGGAGACGCGTCCGTACCTGCAGGTACCAGAGGAGGCCCGCCGTAGCAGCTGAGCAGACGGTCCCTGAGGCAGGCAGGTAGCCCAGAAAGAAAACGCTCGCTCCCATTTTCCGCAGCCATCGCTCGATAAATGACATTTCCATGGCTAACTCTCCCCGTAGTGGATGTCGGTCCGTTCATTGAGCGCCTGCCCAAGAGTCAACTGGTCGACATATTCGATCTCCATGCCCGCAGGGAGACCGCGTGCCAGGCGGGTGATGCGAACACCCGCATTCCGGTACAGGCGGGCGATATAGGCTGCCGTGGTCTCGGCTTCTGCGCCGCCGCCCAGGCCGATGATAAGCTCGGCGGGATGCTCATCCGCTACTCTCTGCGTCAGCTCGCCGAGGCGAACCCGGTCGGGCGTAATTCCCGCAAGCGGGGAAAGAACGCCGCCCAGGACATGGTAGGTCCCCCGGTAGCGGCCGATTTTCTCAATGGCAAAGACGTCGGACGATTTTTCCACCACGCAGATCGTCGAATTGTCGCGGGTCGCGGAAGAACAGATCGAGCAGAGTTCGCTCTCGCTGTAGGTAAAGCAGCGCCGGCATTTGACGATCCGCCGCTTCGCATCGTCAAGAGCGCGGCTGAGTTTTGCGACCTCATCCTCCGGCGTATCGAGAATATGGAGCGCAATACGCCAGGCGCTCTTCCGGCCGATTCCGGGCAGGCGGGTCAACTGCTCGACAAGCTCTTCGATCGGCCCGTTCATGGCCGATTACATTCCCGGCAGCTGGAGGCCGCCGGTGACGGAACCGAGGGCGGAATCCGAGGTTTCCTTCACCTTCTGCTGGGCCGCCGCGTGCGCCGCAAGAATGAGATCTTCAAGCATCTCCACCTCAGCCGGGATAACCACTTCGGGATTGATCTTGACAGAAACCAGTTCGTTCGCACCGTTCAGGACGATCTTGACCATGCCGCCGCCGGCGCTTCCTTCGAACTCCTTCTTCTGCATCTCCTCCTGCATCTTCATGACCTGGGCCTGCATTTTTTGCGCCTGCTTGAGCAGCTTGTTGATCTGGGACATTGCAAAGGCTCCTATCTGAGAATTTCCGCATCAAATACGTCGATGACGGATTGAATGATCGGTTCACGGCTGATTTCATTTTCAATTGACAACGAATCGGCGGATGGGGAAGGTGTCGCGGGACCGGCGCCGTTTCCCGACGCAGGCTCAAGCGTGATGTGCAGTTCGACCGGCGCTCCCATAAACCGGTTCAAAAGCGCTTCGATCTCCTCACGGGCGGACTTTTTCGTTACCTCCTGGTACTGGTACGACAGATTACTGTTGTAAACAAGCTCGACGGAAGCGGCGGTGCTCCCGACAACGGCGGCGAGCGAGAGGAACATGCCGATATTCGGCCGTTCGTTCATAAGGTAATTGATGAACTCCCGCCAGCGGCTGCCCGCATCCCCGACAGTTTCCCCGGAAACCCTGTCGGCAAACGGCGCTTCGGAAGCGGGTTCATCGATCGGCTCAAAAGTTTCCGCAGGCGTACCCGGCAGAGTTAGTTCAGGCTTTTTTTTTTCCGGCGTCACGTTCGCGGTGTTCATCCCCGCCCCTGCCGCTGTACCGGAAACCGGCCGCTCCTCTTTTTCGTCGCCGAGTAGCGCAATGACCCGTTCAAGCGAGACGGTACTGTCGAGATAGACAAGCTTGAGGAGCAAAAGTTCAAGGGCGAACCGGGGAAAAACGCTCCTCTTGAGATCGCGCTCGAACCGCTGGACAAGCTCCATCATGCGCAGAAGATCGCCTTCGGAGAACCGCTGGGCGGAGCTTCTCAGCGCTGCAATCGTTTCCTCTTCAAATTCCCGCCCTTCGAGAGCCCCGCTCAATCGCGAAAAGAGCAGATCCCTGAGGTGCTGTTCAAATCCAAGAACAAATTCGTGGAGCTCGAATCCCTCCAGCAACACCTCCCGGACAATGACCAGAACGTCGGCCGGCTTCCTGAGTGCAACAGCATCCATCACCCGTGCATACACCTCCCGGGGAACGAGGCCCATGACCATGCGCGCCGCGCGCTCGTCTATTTTTTCGGGGCAGTAGGAGAGCACCTGGTCAAGGAGCGACAGGGCGTCGCGCATGCTGCCGTCCGCCTTGGTCGCAATGAGGCTCAGCGCCGTTTTTTCGAATGCGATATTTTCCTTGCCGCAGATGTAGATGAGGCGGTCGAGAATCTGTTCCGGAACAATCCTTCTGAAATCGTATCGCTGGCAGCGGGAGTGGATGGTCGCCGGGATCTTCTGCGGCTCGGTGGTGGCAAAAATAAAGATGACCCGGGGAGGAGGTTCTTCGAGAGTTTTGAGAAGCGCATTGAAAGCGGACTTTGACAGCATATGCACTTCATCGATGACGAAAATGCGGTATTTTCCGCCCATGGATGAGTAGCCGACATTCTCACGCAACTCGCGGATATCGTCGACCGAATTATTCGAAGCGCCATCGATCTCCAGGACATCGAGGCTCGACCCGCTTAAAACTTCCTTGCAGGAGCTGCACTCCCCGCAGGGGGTGGGGGTTGGTCCTTTTTCGCAGTTGAGTGCCCGCGCGAGGATCCGGGCGGTCGTGGTCTTCCCGACGCCGCGCGTGCCGGAGAAAATGAAGGCGTGGGCTACCCGATCCTTTTCAATGGCTTTTTTAAGCGTGGCGGTGACATGGTCCTGGCCGACCACATCGTCAAAGGAAAGAGGACGCCATTTGCGGGCTAATACGACATAGCTCATATAGTTACGATCCTCAGGCCTGCGTCACCAATTCCGGATATTGAATTACTAATCATTTCAAAAGCAGCTTACAGCAAACACCGTTCGCCCTGAGCCTGTCGAAAGGCGAGCAACGGAAACCTGGACGTTCATGGTTCGACAGGCTCACCATGAACGGTTTCAGGCGGCATTACTAATGAACTGTTTAGTAAAAAGGGCCAAGTTTACCTGCGGCACACCAAGTATCTGCTTACCGTTGCTCCCTTCCAGGCCTGGCGGGGTTCACAGCCTTTAGTTGCGCAGGGCCTGGCCCTCATAGGTGCTTCGAGTCCCATCCAATCTTCCGGAACCGGTCCGTTGGCAATCGTTTCTCAAATAAAGTCTAAAGAAAATACCTTATTCCACCGGTCGCACCAAATGCGGCCCGGTTGATCCGCATTTCGGGAATTGCCACAGAAAGCAGTAATCCGAACCGATACTCTGGACAGCCCCCGGACATCGATGTATATTTTACAGCCGTTTGCGGTCCCTTCGTCTAGTGGTTAGGACTCAAGATTTTCATTCTTGCAACAGGGGTTCAATTCCCCTAGGGACTAATATTAATAATTGCCCTTACTGCTCAGGTGGGGGAACCGCTTAGGCGGTTCCCCCTGGCCTGAAGTCGCCAAAGCGCGTCTTCAGGCACACCCCTTCCAGCGGAAGGGGGAGGCGATGTTTGCCTCTGGCAAACGCTCTCCCCCTCCCGCAACGATCTCTTCTATGGTAGAAAACAAATAGAAAACCTTTTCATTATTTCTGCCTTTAGACTTAAGCCTTTCCGCCTTTTTCCTGCCTTCTTCCTGCCTTCCTTCTGCCTTCTTTAAAGTAACACTTTAACGACAATCAGATTTGCAATAAGAATCAACACCATAGCCGCGACGACCGCCCTCTTCGTTGCCTCGCCGACCCCGACCGCCCCGCCCTTTGCCGTAAATCCGAAATAGCAGCCGCACAGCGCGATAATGATGCCGAACACCAGCGACTTGACCAGGCATATCTCGACATCGGTCACCTTGAAAAAAAGACGCAGGCCGTGATAGAAGGCGGAGGGGTCGAGTCCCATGATGAGCTGGGCCAGCAGCTGGGCGCTTATTATCGCGAAAAAGGCCGAAAAAATGGTCAGCACCGGGGTCATGACGGCTCCGGCGATCAGGCGTGGTGCGAGGAGATAACGGTAGGGATCGAGAGAAAGCGTGACCATGGCATCCATCTGCTCGGTCACCCGCATGGTCCCGAGCTCGGCAGCAAGCTTGGCTCCCACCCGGCCGGTTACCACGAGCGCGGTGAGAACCGGCCCGAGTTCGGTGAAAACGGCCTTGCCGACCGCAAGCCCGAGATAACTGGTCGGAATGACTCCGGCGAAGAGGTAGTGGGCCTGCCAGGCACTGATTGCCCCGACGAAGACCGAGGTCAGGAGCACGACCGGAATCGAGTAGACGCCGACCAGCATCATCTGCTCGACGATAAGATGGAACTTCCCAATAGCGAACGGTATTGCCCCGAGAATGCGACTGGTAAAAAGTCCCGCTCCGCCCACACCCTGCAGCGATCGCCTGGTGCCGCATCCAACCGATTCTGCAAGTTTGTCAAGCGGCGTTATCAATTGGCCGCCCCTTCCACCGAAGTGAGACTCCCGGTGCGTACCTTCTTCAATTTCTTCCAGGCGCCGTACAGGGGCAGCCAGGGAAACATGACAAACGCTATTATCAGGGCTGAGAGCAGCCGGGCCGGGGAAGAGGTAAGGGCAATGCTCCCCTCCGCCTCGAACAGCTCCCCGCCGAAAAACGGTTCAAACCGGATAGCAATCCGGGACCCCGGCCTTGCAACCGCGCTGCGCAGGGCGACGTACCAGCCGTAAAGCTTGCCGGTCTCCGCCGGATCGCCGACGCCTGCCCGTACCTTCAGGCGCAGGCGGCGAATCCTGACCAGCCGGATAAGTAGCTTGAAAACGGTGCGCAACCAGCGCCTGGTCCCGCGGACCAGGCGCCGCTCGAAGAGTATCGAGAGAATTTTTTGTAACTTCCTGAGAACGAAGCTCCAGCGATGGAGCCATGATTTCGGTGTTTCCGCGGCAAGCCCGGCAGGGGCTGCCGGGCCGGACCTGTCAGACAAGTCTTCTTTTGCTGTGCTTCCTTCACCTGCCGCCGGTTCCCCGGCGGTTTTATTTTCCTCTGCCGCCTCAGTAACTATTTCCTTAAAGAGGGTTCTTGCCTGCGACGGAAATTCGATCCAGCGAGACCACCTCAGGAACACCAAGGTTCCGAAAGCCTGCCCGCCTTCGAAGAAAAAACGTAGAAAACGGGGATGAAGCCAATGCAACGCTATCCGACCGGTTCGGCCGCCGGCGGTATAGGAAAAATCTATGGTGCACCCGAAGGGAGTAATAATGATGACTGCGGCTACGAGCACAATGGCTGCAACGACTATGAGGAGAATGGTTGCAATCATAGCGCCTCCGTGAGATCCGTCAACCGCCTACCCGGAAACGGTTCCCGGTGTACCCACTATGCTTTCCGGCGCAGCAACGGTGCTCTCCGGCGCAGCAACGGTGCTCTCCGGCGCAGCAACGGTGCTCTCCGGCGCAGCAACTATGCTCGCCGGCGTGGAAAGGTTGCCGTTCTGGTCCCGCTTGAGAAGCAAACCGCTTTCGGAAATAACCTGGTCCACCATGATATCCGTATAGGCAAAGGGCAGCGGTTCGGCCTGCACCTGGCAGTCGAATGCAAGTCCCATGATGGGTACCTGGCCCTTCAGCTCGCGAAGGAAGTTATCGAAATAGCCCTTGCCCCTGCCAAGCCTGGTGCCGAAGCGGTCGAATGCAACACCCGGACAAACAATGAGTTTGAGATCGCTGCGATAGAACTGATCCCGGGCTTCCGGACGGGGCTCCGGACATTTGAAGTCCCCGATGACGATATCCCTGTCGACATCGAGTATTTCGCCGATCCCCATCACATTCATTCCACGTTTGCAATAGGGAACGACGATCCGTTTGCCCTTGCGCAACAACTCCCGGATGACCTCGCGGGTCTCGACCTCCGCCCCCATATTTACATATATCAGTATGGCGCCCGCTGCAGCCGTTTCCGTCGAATCCAGCAGGTAGCGGCCGATCTTTTCGGATTTCTCTTTTCGCTCCTCAGGAGTCAGGGCTTTCCGTACAGCGGTGTATTTTTCCCGCATCATCCGCTTTGGCTCAAACTCCCGCGAAGGTTTAACCGGCGCCTGTCCCGGGACTCCACCTGCTGCGGGCAAGGCCTCGGTAACGGTGGAGGTAACCGATGTCGCCATGGTATCCATTTCGCGGCGGATCGTGTTGGTGTACGATCGAACTTTGGCAATGAACTTTGCGGCCTCGCGCATGTATTTGGGAATCTCCTTTGACCCGAAAAACACCAGGATCAGAAAGAAGATGAGGATAAACTCGCCGAAGCGTCCTCCGAGATCCATTATCGTTTCCTCCCGGCAGCAAGTGAAACGAGAATGCTGATACCATACAGGAGAAGCAGGGGGACCGCCATCAGTATCTGGGAAATCGGCTCAGGGGGTGTGAGAATCGCCGCTACGATAAATATAATGATGATGGCAATCCGGCAATGCTTGATCAGGAAGGTCGGCGATATGACTCCCATGCGCGTGCAGACGAAGGCAATCACCGGCAACTCGAAAACCAGCCCGAAAGCCAGGCACAGCTTGAGTATGAAATTGAAGTATGTTCCTATTGTAAACATGGGATCTGCCAGGCCGTGGGCATAGGAGGTAAGAATCTTGAACAGGTGCGGAAGCCACAGGTAGCAGAAAACAATTCCGCATAGGAATGCAAAACTCGAAGCGATAACGGTAGGCAGGACGATCTTTTTTTCATTCGGGAAGAGCGCCGGCGCAACGAATTTCCATATCTGGTAAAAAACCACCGGGATCGCCACGACGATTCCCGCGCCAATGGCAATCTTAAAACTCAACATGACGCCCTCGATGGGGCTGTTATAGTAGAGGTGAGGCCTCGGATTGGACATACTGAGGGGATACAGCATCACGACATTGCAAATCTGTTTCCAGAAGATGCCGCACGGTATTGAGGTTATCGCAACCGCCACTGCCATTTTTACGATTCGCCACCGCAGTTCTTCCAGGTGGTCGAGGAACGACATCTCCTTGACAGTGCCGGTCTCGCCTTCGGCTACGTTTTCGGTCACGCTTTCGGCTCGTCCTTTTTCTCCTCGCCGGTTTCCTTGGGCGTTGTGGAGGCAATGGCGGGAGGCGGCTCCTTCCCCTCGTCTTTTGTGGCTTTCTTAAACTCCTTCAGCCCCTGTCCGAGGTTTTTGGCCAGATCCGGAATTTTTTTCGTTCCGAAAAACAGCACTGCAAGAACAAGGATGATTACCCAGATGAACGGATCTCTTAATCCCATGGTACTCCCCTTTTTTGAATTTACGCCTGCACGATAAAAATTCCGCTCGGGGCGGTTGCTTTGAAGAGCCCCTTCGCTGCCCTGAAAATACTATAGAAACTTTAATTAAAACCACACCGGGCGGCACCTGTTCACCCCGGAGTCCGGATAATACTGCGCTCGCATCGGCCTGAAGAAGAGAGAATACTCCCCCATAATTCTCGGGCTCCGAAGACAGGAAATTATATTTTCCACAAAACTTGAGGGGACCATGGAACCATCGGAAACTGTTATTTACGGCATTCATGCCGTCGAAGAGCTGCTCAGGGAACGACTCGAAGCGATAGATCATGTCTATTTCGACAGCGGGAAACGATCCGTTCCCATTTTTAATCTCATGAAAACCTGCCGCAAAGAGCGGCTTGCCTACAACCTCGTGCCGGCAACGCGCCTTAACCAGGTAGCAGGGTCGGACAACCACCAGGGAGTGGTGGCCGTTTGCAGCGTCCAGCCTTACTGCTCCCCTGAGGAGCTGGCAAAAAAGATTGCCGGAATGGAATCGCCCCTTTTTGTCCTTGCAGCATCGATTGAGGATCCGGGCAATCTCGGGGCGCTCATCAGGTCATGCGTCGCCTTCGGCGCGGATGCGCTGTTTCTTGAACGTAAACATACTGCCCCCCTCTCCCCTGCTGCGTCGAAGAGTTCGGCAGGCATGGTCGAACACTTGACGATCCTCAGGCCAAAAAATCTGGAAGGCATCATTCGCGACTATGCAGCCCTTGGCTTTGCCGTTATCGGAGCGCATGCGGGTAAGGGAGTCGCTCCGGATACCCTGAACCTCGCCGGCCCGACCATCATCATTCTCGGCGGGGAGCACCGCGGGATACCCCCTTACCTGGAAAAACTCTGCAGTGCGTTTGCTTCGATTCCCATCGACCCCAGGGCGGAGTCGCTGAATGTTTCTGCAGCCGGAGCGGTACTATTGTATGAGGCGGGACGGCAAAGGCGGGGATATACGTAATAGCATTCGTTTCTTCCTTGGTGGGGGAACCGCTTAGGCGGTTCCCCCTGGCCTAAAGCCGCGAAAAGCAAGCGTCTTTAGGCACACCCCTCCCGCAACGCCCTCTATTATGGTAGAAAACACATAAAAGGTTATTTAAATTCGCCATAGCTCAGGATCTTGAGCACCTTTGATATCTTTTGACTTTGCGTTAGCGAGGACAGAGGGTGCCGGGGTAAACGAAGTGACCCCGGCAGTATTTGAAGACCCAGGCGAAGCCGCAGGGCTTCAAATACCGGCTCGGCTTTGCCGAGAGCCCGGCGGAGGCGCGCCGGAGGGCACCATTCAGGGTGCCCTCCGGAACGCCCAGAAGTTGACTTCGATTTTGAATTTGCCTTTGGACTCTGAAACTTTTTTCAATAATCGTCAAATATATTATCTTCCCTTCCACTCCGCCATTATTTATATTAAGACGACTTCGAAAGCCGAATTTCTTTCTGTAATTGTTGGTAACACAGTGATTTGTATGATTTGTTCTCACTGTTTATTCAAGCCGGGTCTGAGGTTATTTTTTTAATCTGCGGCGCAATAAATAGTCAGGTAATACGAAATTTAATTGCACCCAAGAGGGAGATAAATCATGGTAATTGACAAAAATGTAATCGTTCCGGACGATACTGCGCTTGAACTTTATCTCAAAGATATTGCCAAGCACAAGACCTTATCGAGTGAAGAGGAAGCGATTTATGCCGCCCGCATTAAAAAAGGCGATAAAAAAGCTCTCGACACCCTGGTAAAGGCAAACCTCCGCTTCGCCGTCAGCGTGGCCCGAAAGTATCAGAACCAGGGGCTGCCCCTGAGCGAACTGATCAGCGAAGGCAATATCGGCCTTATAAAAGCGGCAAAAAGGTTCGATGAAAAGAAAAACTTCAAATTTATTTCTTACGCGGTATGGTGGATCAGGCAGAGCATTTTGCGCGCCCTTGCCGACCGTTCGCGTATTACCAGGATTCCGCTCCATCGGATCGGCGTTATTCATCGGGTCAGGACCACGCAGAACAGGCTTGAGCAGAAATATCGCCGCCAACCCTCTACCGATGAGATTGCCCAGGAGATGGGCGTCGGGAGGGAAGAGGTTCTTACCATCCAGTCAATCGGCAATCGCGCTGTTTCGCTCGATTCACCGGTAAAAGACGAAGACGGTTCCGAGCTTATCGATATCCTCCGCGACGAGGATCAGGAGATGCCCGATAATCGGCTCATCGAAATATCCCGGCAGGAGGGTGTGAACCGGATTCTCGATGCACTGGAAGAGCGCGAACGCGATGTTCTCAAGCTGTATTTCGGCCTTGGCGTCGAAACCACGCACACTCTCGATGAGATCGGTTCCCAGCTCAATCTGTCACGGGAGCGGGTGCGGCAGATTAAGGAAAAGGCCATTCATCGCCTGAAACACTCCTATCTGCGCGGCAGACTTAAGGCTTTCGCAGAATAAGAAGTTTTAAGTGCGGTGAAGTAAACCTGATTTGAGAGGGGGAGGATGAAGAATCCTTCCCCTTTTTCATTACCCGATAGTTTTGCTTGAAAATTCAAAATCAAAATCAAAGTCAACTTCTGGGCGTTCCGGAGAGAGCACCCTGAAGGGTGCCTCTCCGGCGCGCCTCCGCCGGGCTCTCGGCAAAGCCGAGCCGGTGTTTGAAGCCCTGCGGCTTCGCCTGGGTCTTCAAATACTGCCTGCGTCGCTAACGGTGCACGCTCAGCGTCCAGCTTCGCGCCCTTCGGGCTCCTTCGGAGTGGCCTTCGCACATCCTGTGCTTCGGCTCAGCAGGCACCCTCTGTCCTCGCTAAC
>PLTF01000153.1 GCA_003164335.1 Fibrobacterota bacterium | reverse complement strand
TCAGAAAAATAGATCCATCACAGTTAATCAATCCTCGGATCCAGGGCGTTTCCGTATTCGTTACTTCCGGGGTCATATAATATCCTCCTATTGCAACTGTACTTTTTTTAGTTTGGTTTGATGCAGAAACCAATAAAGGGAAACAATTAATATAATATTCACCGATTCCCCATTCATTTATGCTTTCCGAAACGACAAGCATAGAATCATTGAGCCTTAAAAGTCCGCTAACAGTTTGGTAAGGAATATTGGGCGCGGTATCTGCCCTTACACTGTCCACCTGTACCAACCTTTTTCCGGAAGTCTGGTACATTCGAATAATGGAATCCTGCGCAAAAAAGATTTTCCCGCCGATATACATAATATTTGTTCCCGCAGGGCCATATCCATTACCCACGCCGAATTTCAGATAAGCGGGAATCAGCGACGCGAGGGGGTATGAAATAAGCACTGCCGAATCGAGATACCCGGCGGGTGTCGGAGAAGCGGGATTCCGCATATTTATCACAGCGTATTGTCCAGCCGGCGAAAATGTTTCTTTAAGTATTATGGAATCTCCCGCTAAAGCCGACCATCCACCTGAGTCCGAAATGGCGTAATTGCTGAGTTTAGTAAAAAAAGCAATCTGTTTCGCTTTCTGACTTCTAAAAGTGTAGGTCGTGCAAATAGCCGAATAGACCGTGCTGTCCTGCATATGGGCTGCGGCTTTGTAACGGTACCAGCAATTGGGTGAAACCGTGCCATCGAAAAGGACAAAAGAATTATGCTCAGCCGGAACATTGCTCGTTATCGACCTGATCTGGTTAAATTGCCCCGAGAAGCCCGAATCCCTATAGATCATATAGCCGGTTTCGCAATTCGAATTATCGGCAAGGTTCATTTGCATTGAGGTCGAGGTATCGTTATTCCAGAGGAGGGAAAACCCCGGTGCAACCAAGGTATCGGGAACCTGGCCCGTAGAAAAACTATTAATGGCGCTCCAGGCGCTTGTGCCATATTGGTTGGTTGCCCTGGCGCGCCAGAAATAGGTGGAGTTAGTATTAAGGCCAAACATTAGGGCCAATGAATCATTGATAACTGTTGATGGGCCATTGACAACTGTAGACGGATCATTGATAATTATATCGGTTGCCGGTAAAAAAGAAGCGGCAGAAGCAAACTCCATGGTAAACGATGTCACGCTGCAGGTATCATCTCGCACGGAAAAGGTAAGGGGAAGGAAAAGGTTCAATGACCCGTTTGAAGGGGTTGAAAGGGTTGGAGATCCTGGAGGGAGAGATGAACCATCAATTACCGTAATATTGTTGCCGCTATAATTTGCAACATAAATCATATTTGTAATGCTATTCACGGCAATCGATACCGGACTATATCCAGCCATTACCGTAGCGGGCGTGTTCGTGGCGCCATCGATGATGGTGACATTGTGATTATTATTATTCGCGACATAAATTTTATTGGTAACAGAATTCACCGCTATGGCACAAGGGTCCGCTCCAACGGGTATAGTAATTGCAGCGTTGGTCGCCCCGTTAATTACCGTAACAGTGTTGCTTCCCCCATTCGCGACATAAATCATGTTCGTCACCGGATTGAGTGCGATCGCCGAAGGCCCTGATCCAACATTAATGGGGCCGTTGCAGTGGTTGCGCCATTGATACTTGTCACAGTATTGCTTGCAGTGTTTGCCACGTAAATCATATTGGTAACCTGATTGGCCGCCAATGCGGTTGAGCCGGTTCCTGCGATCACAGCACTGGTCGAATTGGTTTTTCCATCGACTATCGTAACGGTATCGCTTCCGGCGCTGGCTACATAAATTTTGTTGGTGACCTGGTTTATCGCGAATCCCAATTGTCCGGATTCAACACTTATAATAGTCGTTGAATCGGTTGCCCCATTGAGTATGGCGACCCAGTTCCCGAGGTAATTTGCTACATAAATTTTATTCGTCACAGGGTTAACGGCTATGGCTCCTATGCTTGATAAATTCGACTTCATGCTCAGGGTAATCGCGGAATCGGTTAAACCATCAATTATCGTAATACTTCCTGAAAACCCATTCGCCACAAAAATTTTGTTGGTAACAGGATTTAAGGCTATTGCCGCGGGATGTACCGCTCCTTCTATAGAAATTGTTGAATCATTCAAGCCGTTAAGTATGGTGACCATATTGTTGGACGAGTTCGAAACATAAATTTTGTCGGTTATGCTATCTAAAGCCATAACATTAAGTTCCGATCCTAATCCAAACTCTACCGTTGCTGCCACAAAATCCCCCCGCGCCAGACCCACCGCTGCACACAGCACAACTATCGCCGCTAATGCTGATTTTGATAATATCCTCATATTTAGCCCTTTATGAGTTTGGATCCGCAGCATTATTTTAATATGAATCTCGCCAGAAACCGCACCCCATCGATCTTTGCCGTGGCGATATAACTGCCTTCTAAATTTCGGTTCGGCTTCCAGATGACCGTATTCGAGTTGACCTCGCTCATTTTATCGACTATTCGCCCATTGAGATCGTAAAAAACGAGATTCGCATTGGTAACGTTCCGGGCAGGGAAGATTATGGTAACGCTCCTTTTAGCGTTATCCGAAATCGCTTGGAGTTTCCCCCGGGGCGGAGACCTGTCCTCTGATCTATTCGTAACATAAACCGGCGCATTAATAATCTCGATCGACGAGGAAAAAACGGAATCAACCGCATTGAACGCGGCCACGACATAGTGGTAAACGGAATGCTCCTTCACGGTGTAGTCTGAAAAGGTGATCGTGTCGTGATTCGCAGGTTCGGTACAGATCGTCTGGGCAATCAGGGGATAGGACGACGTAAAACCGGAGTCGCGATAGATGCGATACCCTGTTTCGCAATTCGAATTATCGTAGATGGTGACCGTCACGCAGGTATAATCAGGCTGGCTCAAGTTATAGGAAACCTGCGGTGCCGCGAGGGTATCGGGAACCGCCGGAGAACCCGTGGCGAAACTAAGCGCGGTTGTAAATAACAGCGACAGAAATGTTCTCATAAACTCTCCGAAAAGGGTTGAAATTTTTATGGGAACCTCCAAAAATACCGTTCATGGTTCGAGAGGCTCACCACGAACGGTGGCTTTCATCAAATGCCGATCATGGTTCGACAGACTCACCACTCACCACGCACAGTTTCTGCAGTATATCTGATGAAACCCCGTTCATCCTGAGCCCGTCGAAGGATAATAAAATCATAGATCGGAGTTTCACTTCAATAATGTCATCTCACCATGAACCTCGCGGAGTAGCTCTCCCCATCGATCTTTGCGGAAACGACATGGCAGCCGGTCCCCTGAGTTTTCGGACCGGCAACCTCCCCGCTGGTCCTTCACTAATAATTTAATCACTATGTCGAGGAAAAGCAACGATTATTCGCTCATTGAGAAAGAAATCGTTTTCCATGGGAGAACAAACGCTTCCAGATGCATAATTTGAAGGGGGGCCGAGCCGGAATACAAAGGCAAATTCAAATGCTTTTGGATGGCTGAGCCGGCATCCAAAAGCAAAAGCATAAGAAAGATAAAATGCTTTTGGATGGCTGAGCCGGGTCACCCGCACGAGGTGGGAGTGCTTCATAATTGGCACCCTGCGGCGGGGACCCACGAAGCCTCTGCGAAAAGATGAAAACCCTCAGTCTTGAAATAGCGTGAGCTATGAATCTTGAGAACCTACAGATTTGCAAAATCCTTTATGTGTTTTCTACCAAATGGGAGCGTTGCGGGGGTGCGAGAGCGCCTGCTGAGCGTGAGCGAGGCAGGCATCGCCTCGCACCTCCGCAGGAAGGGGGGTGCCTGAAGACGCGCTTTGGCGGCTTNNAAACCATGTAATGGTTTCCCCACCTAGGCTGCAACCCCTCCTGGTCTCTTCACCCATTCCTTGACCTACAAACTTGTATCGGGTATATTCATTATTCCATGTTCAAAAATTACCCTAAACAATTTACCATGAATGCGCCAGGATGCAAACAGCACCGGAGTCACTTAGGAGATATGTAGACCTTCATATTCATACGATACACTCAGACGGTTCATGGACGGTAGACGAGGTGGTGGACGCCGCCTCGAAAAAAGGGCTTTCGGCTATTGCCATTACCGATCATGACTGTATCGATGGGTATCCACGGGCCTTAGAGCTGGGGTCGCAGCTGGGGATAGAGGTAATTCCCGGTCTTGAACTCTCGAGCGAGAGCGAAGGGATGGACCTCCATATTCTCGGTTATTTTATCGACATCAATAATCGGACCCTGCAACAGAAGCTCGGCGAAATGAAGGAAGCCCGCTATATCCGGGCGCGTAAAATGGTCGAGAATTTGAACCGCCAGGGCATTGATCTGCGATTCGAGACCGTGCTCGCAATGGCGGGGATCGGCGCCATCGGGCGTCCGCATATCGCCGCCGCGCTCCTGAAGGAGGAGCTCGTCTACTCGTTTCGGGAGGCTTTCGATAAATTCCTCGGCTACGGGCTTCCCGCCTATGTCGAGAAGTACAAGATGCAGCCCGGCGAGGTGTTCGATCTTGTCAAACAGGCAGGCGGAGTTCCGGTACTTGCGCATCCGGGAGTGACCGGGATCGACGATCGTATTCCCGAGTTTATCCACGCAGGCGTTCAGGGAATTGAGGTCTATCATTCCGAGCACTCATCCGCGGACCAGCAGAATTACCTCAAAATTGCGAGGAGAAACGGGCTGGCCATTACCGGCGGGTCGGATTTTCACAACAGCAGCCATAACAAATCGGAAATCGGGACGCCGAAAATATCCTATAGCGCGGTACGCAGCCTGAAGGATAAGCTGGGCATGGTTGCGCATGAGGAGCTTACCTGATGCAGCAAATCGTTCCCGTGATTCTGGCCGGCGGTATCGGCGAACGATTCTGGCCGCTTTCGCGGTCATCGCACCCCAAGCAGCTTCTCCCGCTGATTACGCGCCGGACTATGATCGAGGAGACGCTCTCCCGCATCAGGGCCATTGCCTCGAAGGATATCCCGCCTCTGGTGATGACGAGCAGTCGCATTGCCGCGCCGATGAAGAAAGTGCTTTCAAAAAAATGGAAGTTCGACATGATCGTGGAGCCGGTGGGGAAAAACACCGCTCCGGCGCTTGCCCTGGCAGCCGCCTGGATCGAGGCCCGGCACGGCGAATCGATCATGGCGGCTCTTCCGGCCGATCATGCGATCGGGCCCCGGTCGGCCTATAGTAAAGCGCTCCGCTTCGCCTGCGAACTGGCAATGCGGGAGAATCACCTCGTTGTTTTCGCCGTGGCACCCTCACGCCCCGAAACCGGGTACGGCTATCTCCTGCTCGACAAGTTATGCGGAGAAAAGGACGGGGTCGGGTGGCACCGGGTCAAACGGTTCGTGGAGAAGCCCGATGCCCGTACCGCCGCCGCCTATTGCCGCAACAAGTCCTACCGGTGGAACAGCGGCATGTTTGTCTGGAAAACATCGGTCCTCCTCGAAGAGGTCAGGCGATACCTGCCCGAACTCTTTGCACAGGTAGAGGAAGCGGCCCGGGGAAAGTTTTCCCTGAAGGCGCTCCAAAAGTTCTATGCCGATGCGGATAAGGAGTCCATCGATTACGGGATCATGGAGCGTTCCGATCGCGTCAGCGCCGTTGCCGGCTCCTTCTCCTGGGACGATATCGGCTCCTGGGAGGCGATGTCCCGGATTCACGGGGTCAATGCGTCCGGCACCACCGTTTCGGGAGACCGCATTTACGAGCAAGAGTGCGCGGGAAGCATTGTCGTCAACCGTTCCTCCCTTGCCGTTGCCGCTATCGGCTGCGACGATTTGACCCTCATCGTTACCGATGATGCAGTGCTGGCAGTGCCGCGCGCCCTGCTGCCCGAGCTCAAGAAGTACATTACTGCAATGAAAAGTTCCGGAGCCCTCCCCCCCCGGCTGTTTTAAGCTGCCATGCCCGGTCGCTCCATTATGTTCATAGCAGGCGACCCCTCAGGCGACGAGCATACCGGCGCCGTCATCCGCCGGTTGCGCAATGAAATGCCCGGCACCGACCTCTGGGGAATCGGCGGGAGCGCCATGGAACGCGAGGGGTTCAGGCCGGTCATGCCGTTCGCCCCGTTCAATTGCATGGGATTCCTGGAGGTTGCCAGGCACCTGCGGTTTTTCCTGAAGGCAAAGCGCAGACTCATAGCGATGATGCGCGAAACCGCGCCGGATGCACTGGTCTGCGTCGATTACTCCGGATTTAACATTCCCATGATGAAAACCGCGGCAAAACTTGGTATTCCGGTCATATGGTATATAGCGCCGATGGTATGGGCATGGAAAAGGAAGAAGGCGGCGGTTTTGGGCGCCTATGCCTCCCATATTGCGGTGATTTTTCCCTTTGAAGTCAGCTATTTTACCCCGTTTCGCGCACCGGTCAGCTTTGTCGGCAACCCGACGGTCGAGGAGCTTGAATCGAGGGGCGTTTTTTCTGTTTCCCCCCGGAAACATCCCGGCAACGGGTCATTCAGGCTGGCGATCGTTCCGGGAAGCCGGCGCCAGGAGGTAGAGCATCTGCCTGCGATGATTGAAGCCTTTGCCCTGCTCCGGAATCGCTTTCCGCAGGTAAGCGCCGTCGTCTCCCGCTACCACACTATCCCGGAAGAGCTGTATCGCCGGTGCATCGGCGATGCGCCGGTGGAAATTTTTGACGGGCCGCTTGCCGATCTTCTCGGCCGTTCGGATTGCGCTGTCGTCACTTCCGGGACCGCCACGCTGGAAACGGCGCTTCTGGGTATCCCGCACGTCATAACCTATCGCACCTCGGCATTCACCTATGCAATTGCAAAACGCCTGGTAAAGATTCCGTATATCGGGCTTCCCAATATTATCGCGGGTGAGGAGATCGTGCCCGAGTGCATCCAGGATGCAGCGACTCCGGCCGGGCTTGCAAATCGACTCGGCCGTTTCATCGAATCGCCCGAATGGTACAACGCAACGGTCGATCGGCTTGTTGCGCTTCGGGAAAGTCTTGGGGCAAAAAAACCTTCGATCGAAGTGTGCCGGATTTTGAATGACTGCTTGTCCGGCAGGAGCGGCGGTTATGCGCCGAAATTGATGGAATGAAATTGCTTCGAAGGTGTTAATTCTTATTCTTTGGAAAGAGGAGTATCTATGGCAACACTAAAGCCGGCAGGAATACCTGGCGAAAAGGAATCTTTGTCGGCATCGACCAGGGGAGGGATCTCAACCTGGCCGATTATAGTTGTCATGATCCTGCTCGCCGGCCTCTACCTCTCGCTTGCCTTGTTATCGGAGAGGCTTTCCTATGGTTCGGAACGGGATGGTTACCTTGTCGGGATATCGGCCCAGCGGCTTACTCATCATCAGTCCTGGGAACCCTCCCGCACACCGGGATTTCCTGTCTTTGAATACCTGGTTTCATGGGTTTTCACCTCAACTGATGCGCGGAGGGCAAAGGCAGTAGTCGCGCTTTTTTCACTGGCGGTTATTGCTCTTTTCATGATCCTGGGGTTGCGAGCGAACAAAGACCGAAAGGTAATTCTGCTTGTTGCCGTGCTCTTTTCCCTGGTGCCCCTCTGGCTGCAGAGCTCTTTTCTGGTTCTCGATTACAGCGTCTCACTCTTTTGTGCCGTTGCCGTCGGCGTGTTGCTGGAAGCGGCTTCTTTTGCGAAATTACGGTCCGTTTTTCTCTATTCCCTTGCCGCCGGCGTAATGCTGGCTTTCGGAATAGGATCGAGGATCACGACGGCTCTGCTGCTGCCCGCGGTGATGACCGCGGTTATTCTCGACAAAAATACGAAGACCCTTTCTAAAACCCTTTGCATTTCGGTGATCGCCCTCTCCGCAACCGTCGGCGCAGTAGTCTTCTATAAACCGGCATATGATCTTTTTGGCATAGGCTTTCTCAATACCACGCATGTGCCCATACCGTTTGTTGCCAACATGAAAATGGTCATGTACCAATTGCTGCATCTTGGGGGAGGGGTAGCAGGAAGCCTGGTACTTCTGGTCCTTATTGTAATTGCAACCCGGAATATAAAGAGCCGATGGCTTGATCGGCTGTGGACAGAAAGGGGAGTGGGCATCCGGTCGCTGTTACTTTTTGCCGTATTCAACACTATGTGCTATCTGCGTAACCCTGAAAAAGCGACTTATTTCCTCCCCCTTCTCGTCGGCATCATGCTTATTCTTGTAATAAGCCTGCAATGGCGGGATCGATTTATACTCGCAGTGGCTGTGGTAGTCATGGTCGTCGGCTCAATCATTCAGATCTTTCCCGCTGGGATTGCTAAATTGGAGATCATACACGGCCAGGTCCTCGACGAGTGGCGGCATCAGCAGATGGATCGCCCCCTGTTCGCCGCATTTCAATCGCTGATCACGGATTCTCATAGGCAAACCTTGCTGATCGGGTATCCGGCCACCGATCATATGGTTGTCTGGTTCTACGATAGTACCCGGGTCGTAGAGACTCTCCCGCACCCCTTTGGACGGACACTCTGGGGGACCCCGACCTTCTACCCGGATAACGTCTATGAGATTCGCGGCATGCTGCTGGCAGATCCGCCGCTGCTGCTATCCGGTTTTACCCGGGCGAAACTTGACATCTTGCTGGCACAGAGAGGCATAGATACGGTTAATCTGGTTCGGTCCTGGATACGGGAGCCCGTTGAGATCCCTGCGGCCTGGCGTCGGGGAAAAACCTGCTTGGAAGTATTCTACTGAGTGAGGTCGCGGACCTTTTTTCGCCTCCGGATTAATGGTGGAATGGAAAAAACCTCAGCTGTGATGGACCGGATCTTTGGAGAAATTATTTAAAGATTAAGCTTAAAAGCAAGCAGCATTTTCAATAATGACCTTTAACCCAAGGGAGCCGCTATGATTTCCGGGAAACCCATTTATAAGAATAATATCATCGTGCTCACCATTTGCATTATGCCGGCGGCACTGGGCTTTTTATATGTGTATCTATGCGGCGCAAACGTTGCCTTCTGGGATCAGTTCGATGCAACCGTGCCTCTTTTTGGAAAATTATGGTCGGGCGCCCTCACCTTCACCGATATCTGGGCCAGGCATAATGAACATATAATTTTTTTCCCCCGGCTTCTCATGCTTGCGATAGGCGGATTAACCCGATATAATACCCTGGCGGAAATGTATGCTACGGAAATTCTGTTATGCGTAAGTTGCCTTGTTTTCCTATTGGCGGCAAAAAAACAATTCGGGTTCAGGTTGTCGGCGGTTCCGTTGTGGATGGCGCCTATTTCCTTGATGACTTTCAGCTTGGTTCAAAAAGAAAATATGCTGTGGGGGTTCCAGATTGCATTTGTACTTGCGCAAACCGCCGCCGTTGTGGCTTGCTTTTTCCTTTATCTCCTTTCGGAGACTTCCCGGACAAAAAACAGGCTCGTATTTTTTTTCCTGGCAGCGGTTTTCGCCTCGATTTCCTCCTTTTCCAGCAGCATGGGGATATGCGTCTGGATAGCCGGATGTTCGCAGTTAATCGTATCGTCACTGGATAAAATAAACAAGACGAAATACCTCTCTGCATTCTCGATAATTGGGGGTATCCACTGGTTTGTTTTTTCGCATCATTATAAAACGCCCGGTTATCATCCAAGTCCTCTTTATTTTCTCCATCACCCCTTCCGTTTCATAGAGTACATTATTGCCTGTCATGGAGGGGCATTGATCAGCAAGAAATGGATTTGTATCATGATCGGCGTTTTTATTGCCGGCATGATGCTCCTTGCCGTTATCGCTCTCTATAAAAATAAAAGGGTGGCTTGCAATTCGTTCTGGCTATCGATAATCGTTTTTTCATTATTATCGGTTGTCAGCATTGCGATCGGACGGGCAGGGTTTGGCGTGGGACAGGCATTATCATCCCGATATGCCACCTTTTCACTTCTCCTGGTCATCGGTATTTACTCCATCCTCATCGATTTACGGCAATCGGGAAAGAGTGAGTTTAAAGTACCGTTCGTCGGATTTTTCGAAATCATTATTTTTGCCGGCATAGCGTTTTCAAATGTATCCAGCTTCCTGTATGGCCTCAATGCCCGAAGGGAGGCCGAGGAGAACGCCTTTATTCTGTACACATACCCGTCCCAACCCGATGATTTTCTGAAACGCCTCTATCCCGATTCGGACAGCTTGAAAATTTATGCAGGTATTTTAAAGAAGATCGGTTTCAATGTCTTTTCAAGTAACTCCCTGCCCCGGAAATACCCGGAAATGAGCTCCCTGCCCGAAGGGCCTGCAATTGCGGGAATAAATTTAGGTGTTACGAATGTGAAAACGGTCAACACGGGCGGGGATGCATTTGTGGTTATCACCGGTTATGCGTACGCTGAAAATACCCGGAATGCAATCGGCGGGGTCTATCTTGATGTGGATGGAAAAATTTTTCCGGCTTATTACGGCGCCCTGGGGAATAAAGATCGTCCCTATTTCTCAATTCAACAATTGCCCCGACCCAATTTTAACAGGGCAATACCCCAGCGCTTACTTGGAAAAGGGGACCATATTCTGTCTGTAAAAATGCTCTCCGGCGATCGGAAATATTTCCGCGCTGTGGCCGGGAAGTTCCGGTTCGTTCTTTAAGGGAGAAACGCAGAGAATTTACTTCAAAGGAATAAATGTTTCGCTTGAAGGCCGGTGATAATCCTTATGGGTCAGTAATTTTTCAAGCCAATGCATTGGCTTGATCGTTATACCGCAGGCGAAATAACGTGCGGAGAAAGGTGTTCGCTAATCTATTGACAACGCTCTCGATCACCGGGTAATTGTAAACTCTCCCTTACCCTGCGGAACCCTCCTCAAGCCAGCGATTTTTGTTTGACAGGAATATTTCCGAAAGAATGTCATCACAGTTTTTTGTCAGGCGCCACTCGGGATAATGCTGTTTAAACTTGCTGACGTCGGAGATCCACCAGATATGATCGCCGATCCGGTTGGTCTCCAGATAACGGGTATTCATCCGGTTACCGGAAATTTCCTCGCATTTTTTCATTGCTTCGAGCATCGAGCAATTACTGAAACGGCTGCCGCCAATATTATAGACTTCGCCGGCCCGCGGGCTCAGATAAAAATGCCAGAAGGCGCTTACCAGATCATGGCTGTGGATATTGTCGCGTACCTGTTTGCCCCCGTACCCGTAAATGCGGTACTCTTTCCCGGTCACAGCACATTTCATAAGGTATGCTAAAAAACCATGCAGTTCGGCGCCGGAATGGGACGGGCCGGTTAAACAGCCGCCCCGGAATGTGCCGGTTTTTATCCCGAAATAGCGACCGTATTCCTGGACCATGATGTCCGCGGCGACCTTCGATGCGCCGAAGATCGAATGTTTGGTCTGATCGATGGACATCGCCTCGTCAATGCCTTTAGGAAAATAAGGATGGTCGGCGTCGATCTCCCATCGCGTTTCAAGTTTCCTCAGCGGCAGCCGATTTGGGGTATCACCGTAAACCTTATTCGTTGAGGTAAAAATGAAGGCTGCTTCCGGGCATACCTGGCGAGTTGCCTCAAGAAGATTCAGGGTGCCGGCTGCATTCACCGAAAAGTCCGTAAACGGCTCACGCGCCGCCCAATCGTGGGAGGGCTGCGCGGCGGTATGAATTACGAGCTCGATCTCGTTTTGAAATTCCCGGAACACTCCCAGAACCGCTTCGAATTCGCGGATATCTATTGCAAATCCGCGAAACCCCGGGTACCGATCCCTTAAATCGTCCATCATCCATTTTGTGGAGGCCGAAGGGCCGAAGAAATACTGGCGCATGTCATTGTCAATGCCGACCACGGAGAATCCTTTTTCACTGAAAAACCTGACGGATTCGGAACCGATAAGCCCTGCACATCCGGTAACAAGAACTGTCTTCATTTACGTTTCTCCGAAAAGGCTGGAAAATTTCTTGCCGCAGGCCGTTAACCAGGAATAAGTATCATTCAGGATCGTTGCGGGCGTTTTCTGCGGCTTCCAATCAAAAACAGCTTCTGTATCTCCATTATCGGTAATATACCATTTCAGGTCGGCTGCACGGTCCTCGGCTATACCTGCTATCGGTATAACATTACCGGTTATGCTGCGGCATAGTTCCGTAGCTTCGCAAAGGGACAGGCTTGAATACGTGGAACCCCCGACGTTGAAAATCTCTCCCCGGTAGTGCTCAAGTACCTCGATCTGCTTTTTTAAGAGTGCTATCAGGTCGTCAATATGAAGCAAATCTCTTACCTGTTTTCCCCTACCACCGTAGCCAATATATTTAAGATCTCTTGAATAGTAATGGCGGTACAGCCAATAGGTGAATATTCCCTGATCGGCTTTTCCGAGCTGCCAGGGTCCGGCGATAACGCCGCATCTATTGATGATGCTTGGCAGATTGTAGAGTCCGCTATATTCCTGAAGCAGGTATTCCGAAGATAATTTTGTGGCGCCGTAAAGAGATCGAAAGCCCTGAAGCGGAAAGGAAGTAGAGATTCCTCCGGGGCCTGCTCCAGCCCGGTAGTCGGCGTACTCAAATCGGGATTCATCTTCACGAAAATTGAGCTTATTGATAGCCGAATACGGATAAACCCTTGACGTTGAAAGAAATAACAGCGGAATACGACGAATCCTGGCGAATTCGAGGCAGTTTACCGTTCCAAATAAATTGTTGTTGGTCTGGAATCGTGCATCGTCACCGTGAACTCCGACCAGAACCGATGGTTCAGCGCTGCACTCTACCAATACATCAAAGGAGTCATTGAGCTTAAAAAAGTCTTCCGCATTGCGAATGTCGCCATGGACAAATGAACACCCGTACTCCTGGATGCGCTGCAGAAGTATTTCAGACCCTCGCCTGGAAAGATTA
Organism: Fibrobacterota bacterium; assembly: GCA_003164335.1. GTDB lineage: Bacteria > Fibrobacterota > Chitinivibrionia > Chitinivibrionales > Chitinispirillaceae > BOG-1184. The sequence continues at coordinate 46,685 of PLTF01000153.1, read as the reverse complement.
TCGAAGCATACCACCCGGTTGCCTTCCGATTGCAGCGCAACCGCCAGGTTGGATCCGATAAATCCTGCGCCGCCGGTTATGAGGATGTTTTTCATTGATTAATTATTGGCCTGGTATATAAAAGGTTAGGGGAGCAGCAGTCATAATCGAAGATCCGGTAGAATCTTCCTCACATGAAAGCCTTACTGTTAAGCAATGGCGCAGGCAGAAGGTGGGACAATCGAATTTTAAAAAATATACTATAATCGGTTTCCTTTTGCCGGGTTTTCCAGCAGGCGCAGGGCATACTCGTCATCCAGCGGACCATCTTGAAGAGTCCGCCTGCCGCTGTGAAGTATCTTTTTGAAAATGAAGCGTACTGTCGAGTATCTTCGGGAAAAAAAGAAAAAATCCGTACCGGTCACCATGATTACGGCCTATGATTTCCCGATGGCCTCTATTGCCGATGCGGCGGGAATTGATGCCGTTCTGGTGGGAGACAGCGTCGGCACCAATGTGTTGGGATACAAGAGCGAGCGGGAGGTCACCGTTTCCGATATGGTGCACCATACCGCCGCTGTCGCCCGCGGCATAAATAGCGCCTGGCTTCTTGCAGACCTGCCCTATCAATCCGCCGAGTCGGCTTCAGAGGCCCAAAAAAATGCGCAGCTTCTCCTTGATGCCGGCGCCGAGGCGGTAAAACTTGAAGGATGGATGGAGAAGGCGGACATCATTAACCATCTGGTGATGAAAGGTATATCCGTATGCGCCCATATCGGGTATAATCCTCAGCTTCATGGGATGAAACCCAAGGTTTTCGGAACCACGTTCGATGAGGCGAAACTCCTGATAGAAAGCGCCCGGAGGCTGGAAGCGGCTGGGGCGAGCATCATTGTATTGGAAAAAGTCTGCGAGGAGGTTGCCGGTCTGGTAACGGAGTCGCTTAGAATACCCACTATCGGCATTGGGAGCGGGCGGCTATGCGACGGCCAGGTACTGGTCCTTTATGACATCCTCGGTTTTTCCGAAAAAGCGTACCGGCACGCCAGAAGCTTCATTAATCTTCGTGATCTTTCGATCGAGGCGATCCAGGCCTATCGGGCTGCGGTTGAGACAAGGAAATTTCCCGAAGAAAAAAACGTTCACCACAGTAATTCGGAAGTTTTCGAACGGCTGATGCGGTACTGAGCGCCATTCTATAATGTTCAGGCGTGAAAAGCGAACCGCACAATTTTCAAGGTTTCCGGAACGCACTCTCTGACTGCGGTATGCTGGATTATGTTTGCATCTTTTGAATATGCAGAGAGGACGGGGGTAGGGACAATGTAGTATCTTTTCAATTCATTAAAATATATTGAGCCTCACCCTGCACCGTATCCTCCCAGAGAGATACCGGAGCTATGATTTAGTTTCGCAATCCCGAAGAAGGAGAACTATTTGGATAAGTTTTTATTATTCCTGTGGAAGCGGCGTATCCTCATAAGTATCAACTTTGTCGTAGTTCTCGCCCTTGCGATATTAAACGCCTTTGTTCTTGCCAAGCCGGAATATCGTTCACAGATAACCTTTCTGCCATTATCGGAAGGGGCATCAAGCGGCTTTTCCCTTATGGGGATTTCGATTCCCTCATCGTCCGGTGGCTCGGTTCTCAATGAACAGGTTCCCATGGTGTTCGAAAGCCATGATATTACACGGCAGATTGTGGAGAAATTCAACCTCTATGATCTCTTTAAAATTTCGAAGATGAAGGGAAAATTTGAGATGATTAACAAATTATTGAAGAAATACATAGAGCTCGAGTCCAAAGAGAAAGGAAGCATGGGGCTTGAAAAAACGCTGGGCTATTCGATTACCTGCTATCATCCGTCCGCCGATACTGCGGAAATGATGTGCTCGTATGCTTTCGCATTGCTTGATTCGACGATACGAAGCATATCGGTGACCCGCGCCCATGGGAATCGGCTGTTTGTTGAAGACCAGCTGAAATTGCATAAATCGGAGCTCGACAGCCTTCAGCAGGCTTTCCAGAAATTCCAAGTGACCAACAAGGCATTTGTCGTGCCGGAACAGGTAAAGCTATCCCTGAAAAATTATGCCGAGATAAAATCTGCATCCATATTGAACGAATTGAAGATGAAATCACTCCAGGGGGAATTTCAAGGCGATCTGCCGACAATCAATGAACTGAAAAATAATGAAACCATTTATAATGAGAAACTCTCGCAGATCGAATCCGATGAGGCACCTGACGTAGTTCCAAGCCTAGGCCTGTCGGCAAAGCTCCTGCCGAAGTATACGAATCTCATGCGTGATATGGAAGTACAGGAACAAGTGATACTTCTTCTGTCCCGGGAGCTTGAAACGGCGAGAATAGAAGAGTCTAAAACCGTCTTCCCGCTGGTTGTCGTTGACCATCCGTATGTCGCCGATTATAAGGCCCGTCCCAAGCGCATATTGATCTTTGCCCAATTTCTGATTATTGAGCATCTTTTCCTTCTGCTTCTGTTCGCGTATATGTTTTATTTTTCCAACGTTTTTATGAAAAAAGAAAGCGTTCGATCCTTCTTCCAAAATATCAAGAGCTCTCTGTAATGCCCCGGATTGGCCGACTACCGAGAGACACCGGAGTTTATTTAACGCTGCTTATTTTTATCGGCCTTGAGATGGGGTATATGGTCGGCGATCAAAAGCAGGCATTGGCGGCGCTTGTAAGCGCAATGTCGGGAATATTGTGCTGGATTGTGTTAAAACAGAAAAAAATAATGAGCGGCACAGGCTTCCCCGTTTTTGCGGTATTACTTTCCGGTCAGTTTTTCTTTTTCATTTGCGCTTTGCAAGTCGAATTCTATTTTTATATCGTTCTCCTGGCACTTGTTCCCATTCTTATTGAGCGGTACCTTAAAAAGGCGCGGCAAAAATACATGCCCGGGACTGGTAGCATTGTCATAATGGTATCGGGATTTATTATATCAATTATTTATCAAACCGTTGTTCATCGCGGGACCTATGAATACCTCCTTGCCTCCGATTTTTCATTTTTGCTGGCCCTTTCTGTCTATTTTATCACCTACCAGTTGCTTGTGCTTAACATTATTTCAATTCGCCAGATCCTCATAGCACTAACACTGTCTGTTCTTCCACTTGTCCTGTATGCAGTTTACGCCAGCGGTAAACAGGGAGAACTTTCGCTACTGCTTACCGAGAGGTTCGGTGCCAATTCCGGTCATTATTCTGCGAATTACTTGGCACAAATGTTTGACTTTTGCTTTCCCTTCGCCCTTTTCCTTGCGCTTGGCGAAAAAAAAACGTATTTGAAAATATTCTTTATAATTTTGTCCACAGTATATTATCTTTGCATGTTGCTTACCTCTTCACGCGGCAGCGTTCCGGGCATCTTGGCAGTCCCTCTGTTTTTCCTTTTCAGGTCACGCTCTATTATCGTCTGGGTCGCGGTTGCAACATTAACAATAGGCATTTTGGGCACTTTTGGAGGCCGGGTTGAGGAGCGAATACTCAAGCCAACCAGGAGTGACAGTTTTTCCAATATGGGTCGAGTTGAATTGGCAAAAGCTGCACACTCCATATTAAATGAAAATCACTATATCTTCGGCATTGGTATAGACAACTTTCGAAGGGAAAAACTTCACTATGGTTTTCCGGTCTTTTTTGATGCGAAAGGTAATATGTCATCCCATAATACCTTTTTGGAGTTCTGGCTCGGCTGGGGTCTTCTGGGGATTCTTGGATGGATCGGCCTTTTAATCGGTTCTTTTATCCGCGTTATGACAACCAAGCTGCAAGTTGGCAATAACTATTTGAAATATGCTCTGATATTTGCCCTGTGTTCATTTATTGTGCACAGCCTTTTTGATTCCGCTATTTCTTATTTCACTTTTATGGTTTTAATTGTTTCAACATTGTCCTGCATGTCTTTTTTACCCCGGCTGGATATCCGGAATTCAGGCGGTGACCGAATCTTGAGCACGAGGCCCGATTAGCTGCAACCATCTTTATGACAGGAGATAATTCCGCATGATTTATCAAAGAAATCCAATAGCATGCTTATTCGCTTCGGCGCGATTTGGGGTGATGGCATTGCTTTCGATTGCCCTGACCATTTGCAGCCAGGATATCGCGCAATCCGCCACCCAGGCAAGCCAGGGCTCCCAGAATGGCAGCGATATGCCGAACGCCGGGGCCGGCAACTACTCCTTCTCCCCGGATTATCGTATTTCGGGATTAGAGTCTCCAGCCTCAATGGATAATTCCATCGATGAAAAAACCTATTATGTAGGCGGCGGGGACATATTTCGTATTTATTCATCCGACATGCCATCAATAAACTATTCTGGATCTGTCAATGAGAACGGTGAGCTCTATCTGCAATCGATCGGCATTATTTCGCTTGGGAAAATAACCCTCGGCAAGGCGAAACAGGTCATTGAAAATTCGATAAAAGCAAAATTGAAAAAGCAGATCGATATCCATGTGTCGCTTTTAAAGGTTAAAAGTGCAACCATTTCCATTTCCGGCTCGGTAGCAAGCCCGGGGACCTATACTCTTCCCGGCTCCCTGCGTCTTTGGGATGCATTGAAGTTGGCAAACAAGGAAAGGGAGCAGCCTGCCACCTCATTGTATCTTAATGACTATAATCTTCGATCGGTTGCTCTCGGACACTTGGGGAGCGATTCCCTGACTATATGCGACCTTCTTTTTTATCTGCTCAAGGGCGATTTTTCCCAGAATCCCTACCTCTATCCCGGAGATTTTATCAGGATTCTGCCTGCTACTAACCGCGTTTATATCGGCGGCGGGATCAAAGGTGTTCTTTTCGGGCTCGTGCCAATCCACCAGAATGAGCATGTCGGCGACTTCTTCTCGTTCTTTTCATTCGACCCGAATGCCGATTCGGAGCACATTCTCATTCAGCGGATGGATGAGTCGCGGAATTACCAGATTACTACCATAAATATCGCGGCGAAGGAAAGTCAGGATTTTGCCTTAAAGAATAACGACATCATAACCGTTCCTTATGTAAAAGATTTTTCGGAAATATTCATCGTGACCGTTCTCGGCGAAGTTAACCATCCCGGGGTATATCCCATTTCAAAACGCAAAACAACGGTGCAGGAGGTGCTGACGCTTGCCGGCGATTATACGCCTTTTGCAAATGCCGAAAAAGCCGCTGTCATCCGGCGCACCAAGATTCCCTCCACGCTCTTCACTCATGGCAGTTCGCAGGGGGTGAACGAGCCGCTTGCCGCCATGCGTCCGGAGCTCAGTTCCGGGCTGGCCATGATGACGGCGACCAAAGATTATACGGTAATCCTGATGAAAGACCATCCCGAGACGATTCTCGAACCGGGCGATCAGTTGGTTATTCCCCGCGCCGAGCATATGGTCTTTGTAAGCGGGAGCGTTGACCGTCCCGGAGCCTATGCGTTTGTCCCGAACAAGAAAATCGGTTATTATGTCGATCTTGCCGGAGGAATGACCAGCAGAGCGAATAGAGACAACATTACTATTGCAGAGGTTTACGGTGAGGTATTTCAGGCCTCTACCCGGACTACTGTGGAGGACGGGGATATCATCGTAGTACCGATGGCGCAGCAATATCGGTTTCTTCAGGTTATCCTTCTTCCTCTTGCGAGTATCTTTATCTCTATCGCAACGCTTGCAATAGCGATTAGGAATAAATAAATTGCCATTATCCCAATTCCAGATATTGGAGCGATTTATTGTGACAAACCCGTGTATCAAATAATCGTAATTTCGCTGTGTATTGTTAGCTTGTTAAGAACAGGATGAGGATCATCAACCTGAGGGCAATTCGATCTTAGCTTTCGCCGTGGAAATGCAGATCAAGGCGGCAATTTCCTTTTCGATAGTCTGCGGTCGGTATCCAAGCGAGAATGCCTTGCTGCTGTCGAATGAAACATCCCGTGGACGGGCTGCCGGCCTGCTGCTGTTCGCGGCCAGATCTTGCCGGATTGCGGAGGCATCCTTACCGAGGGCGGCCGCAACAAGTTTACCGAAATCATAGCGCGATATCCGCTCTTTCCCGCCCAGATGAATTAACTCCGGCTTTTTCTCCAGCATGGATAGAATTCCTGCTGCCGCCGTTGTGCCGCTCACCGGTGTCCGGAACTCATCGATAAAAAGCGCCATTTCCGTTCCTGCTGTCAATGTGTAGATCAGTGGCTGGATCGAACTCCGCGCTCCCGAAGGAACATCGCCGAACAGGAGGGGCATGCGGCAGATAATCATCTCCCCGTGGCGTGCACGCATTGCCTGTTCCGCCTCAACTTTCTGTTCGCCATAGAGGTTTATCGGTGTGGGGTCGCTTGCTTCGGAGTACGGAGGCGAGGTGCCGTCGAATATAAGATCAGTGGAAATAAACAGGCAGGGGATACTGGCCTCGCCGCATAACCCGGCGAGTGAAACTGCGGCATCGACATTGATGCGCCGGGAACCCGAAGGGTCTTCCAGACATTGGTCGGGGCTTGCAATGGCCGCAGCATGAATGACGGCATCGGGGCGAAGCTGCCGCATCATCGCTTTTACTTCGGCATAGCAGGTAAGATCGCACTGCACGCATGCGACATCCGGAAAACCTGCATGGCGCCGATGGTAAACGCCGGTAACCTCATACCGCCTGACGGCTATCCGGCAAATATTCCAGCCAAGGAATCCGCCAGCCCCGGTGATAAGGAGTTTTTTCATACGATCCGAATTATTGCGCTTCTGCGCTCGTTAAGAATGAGCCGTTTCTTGAGTCTGTTCCGCCGCGTCCATGGTTTGAACCAGCAGTGCGGCAATTGTCATGGGACCAACTCCGCCGGGAACAGGGGTGTAGGCGAAGCAATGAGGAATCGCCGCTTCAAGATCGATATCGCCGATTCCTCCGGGATGATACCCGGCGTCAACAAGGGTTGCTCCGGGCTTTATCCAGTCGCCTTTGATGAATTTTGGTTTTCCAACGGCTCCGACGACGATATCGGCCTCCCGCACAATTTCGGGAAGGTCTGCGGTTCTGGAATGACAGATGGTGACCGTGGCATTCAAATTGAGAAGCATGAGGGCCATCGGCTTGCCCAGGATAGGGCTTCTCCCAACGACAACCGCCCGCCTGCCTTCAATGGGTATTTGGTAGTGGGTTAAAAGCCTGATGATTCCCGAGGGGGTTGCACTTCCAAAGGCGGGTTCGTTCATCGCCATGCGTCCGAATCCCAGGCACGTTACTCCATCGACGTCTTTTTCCGGCGATATTCGATCGAATGCGATTCGCTCGTTAATCTGCCGGGGAACCGGATGCTGCAGCAGGATCCCGTGTATCTGAGGGTCCCGGTTAAGGAGATCTATTGCCTCGATCAATTCGGCCGTGGCTGTAGATTCGCTGAGATGAATTGTACGTGATCCCATGCCCACACGGGTGCAGGCATTCCCTTTCATTTTCACGTACGTGGCGGAAGCCGGGTCGTTGCCGACTAAAATGGCAGCGAGCGTCGGTGTTTCTCCGGCGCATTGTTGCCGAAACTTGTCGACGCGGATTTTCACCCGCTCTTCAATTGTTCTGGAGAGCGACCTTCCATCCAAAATTAGTGGAGAAACCATGCTGGTGTGATCCTTTTCTGCAGAAAATATTATTTTCGGAGGATGAAAAAAATACACTATTGTTCCGTGTTGCTGAAAGGCCGGAAACCATTATCGTAATCCATGACCTTGAACAGGTAGAACTAGCAAATTAAAAGTATATTGTTACCACACCTATTGAAGATGGCTGGCTGCTTCGTGGTCCGCGCAGCCTGCCTGCAGGAGGAGCTTCAATTCCGGTGATCCCGGGCAGCACCATAATTACTCCTAATCATAGTGCAAAAATCAAATATTTTTACTCACGTTCTACGCACCAATCAAACTGGTCCCAAGGATTTCAAACAATGCTCCTTGAGCTTTTCTATCATCATTCCGGCATCTACCTCCTTCTGAGCCGGCTGTTCAGCACCAGCCTGGCGACCGTTATCTCGTTTCTCCTGGCAATGCTCCTGTTTCCCCCCTATATCCGGTACCTCCAGAAAATTCAATTTTCTTCGGAATTCGCGACGACCCACGGCGGTCGGGAGCCGGTTATGCCGGCGGGTATCCTTTTCCTTTTTATCGTCATGGTAACCTGTCTCATAACGGTCCGCTTCAATTCCTATGTGGTTTCCGCGATGGTGATATATGTCAGTTTCAGCATTATCGGGGCAATCGACGATATTGTCAAGGTCCTCAACAAGCGGCGGGTGGGACGTGGGCTGCTCACGAGGCAGGACCATCAATACAAGGCGGACGGGATCTCATCGGGGTTACGTCTTGCACTGTATATCCTTATCTCCCTTGCCGCGGCCATCCTGGCATACAAATATATTCCTAATATCAACGGAACGATCAACGTGCCGTTCTTCAGTATTGTAAAGAAGTTCCCCTATCTCCCGGTATGGCTTTTTATTCCATTTATGACGATTACCATCGCCATCCTGGCGAACGGCGTGAACTTTACGGACGGATTCGACACGCTTGCCGCCGTTCCGATTATTACGGGTCTTTTGTTCCTGGGAACCATATCCTTCGTTTCAAGCAACGGCGTATGGAGCAGCTACCTCCTGATCCCCCATATCATCGGGTTGCAGGAACTTCTGCCGCTCATCGGCTCCGTCATCGGAACCCTCCTTGCATATCTCTGGTTCAATTCCCCTCCTTCCACGATTATCATGGGAGATTCAGGGTCGGTCGGCCTCGGCGGCCTCATCGGCATTATTTTCGTATTTACAAAAGCAGGTTTTTACCTGCCGATCGTCTGCAGCATTTTCCTTCTTGAATTTATCTCCGTTCTCCTGCAGATCGCCTGCTTCAAAATGACCGGCAGGCGACTCTTTCTCATGGCACCCATCCACCATCACTTCCAGATAAAAATGCGCACAAGCGGTCTGTTCGGCGGGGAATTCCAGATCAAATCGAAGATTATATGGCGATTTCACATTATCTCGGTCATATGCCTCGTCATCGGAGTTGTACTGTTCCTGAAAATCCGTTAGAGTTCGATGATTCGCGCGATCCGACCGGATTTCCCGGCGCCGGGGAAATAAACGCGAAGTATATTATATGGCGGGTAGTGGGTACCTCGGAAGCCCGAAAGATAATTGACTTTTTTACGCCGGAGTGGTATGCTATGGAAAACATCGAAGAGATGGAAATCGACACTATGGTAAACGGCAAAAAAATTTACTACTCCATTTCCGAGGTGTGTGCGCAAACCGGCCTGGAACCGCATGTTCTCCGCTACTGGGAGAGCGAGTTTTCACAGTTACGGCCTAAAAAGAACCGCGCCGGCAACCGAGCTTATCGCGACAAGGATATTGAGGTAATTCGTTTCATCAGGCATCTGCTCTATGAGGAAAAGTTCACTATCCCGGGTGCCAAGAAAAAACTTGCGGAGCTTCGTCCCATCGACGGTGAAACGGTGACCATTGATTCTGTCTTCCGAACGATGCCGAAAAACGGCAGTGCCGATGATATGAAGAAGGAACTGGAAGAAATACTTTCGCTTCTAATGCATTGAGCGATATTTCCCCATTTTTCGCAAATCAGTCATTGGTTTCGCTGCTCACCTCCAAACGCGGATTGCCGAACGATAAGAGTTACCCAGATTTCTGGATGCCCGCCCTGCGTCAGTTCCGATTTTTAACCCTCAGGCGCCTGACGATATGAATTTATTTTCCGAAGTTTCCACGGCTTTCCCTAAAGAGACCCCGGTCGTCCGTTACCTGGCAACGCGTTTCACCTATTTCGATTATGACAAGTGGCTGGTGCGCATTGCCGAGGGCAAGATTCAATGCAACGGCTTTGCGGCACTGGCCGGGGATACCGTGTCTCCCGGAGATATTGTATCGTACGATGCAGGCGAATTCGAGGAACCGGCCGCCGATCTTTCCTATCGTATCGCGTGGGAGGATCCATGGTTTCTCTGCATTGATAAACCAGGAAACCTGCTCGTCCATCGTGCCGGCATCTCCTTTCATAATAACCTCACGCATCTGCTCAGGCATGTCCATGTGCCGGCGTTTCCGACCGCCCATCCCGTGCACCGGCTGGACCGTGAAACATCCGGTGCGCTCATAGTCGCTAAAACCTTGGAAGTGAGAATCGCACTCGGTCGGGAGTTCGATGCCGGCAGGGTCGAAAAATGGTATTATGCAATCGTTCATGGAATTGCCCCCACGGGGCCCATCGAGCTTCCGATTGGAAAACTGGTCGATTCGTCGATTCCGTATAAATTCGGCGTGATCGGAACCGGCAAGGCCTGCCGAACGAATGTCATCGCATCCGAGCCCTTGTCCGGGGAGTACTCCCTGGTAACGCTTAAGCCCCTTACCGGCAGGACGCATCAGATTCGTGTCCACCTTGCGGCAATCGGGCACCCGGTTGTCGGGGACAAACTCTATGGGCAGAGTGAAGCCGGGTATCTTGCCTGGCGGGATGATAAAACTCATGGGGCCGATCCTCTGTGGTTTCCGCGTCAGGCGTTGCACTGCGCGACGCTTGCTTTTATGCATCCCTATGCAAAAGAGCGATGTACCGTCGAGGTTCCTATGCGGGAAGACATGCAGGGTCTCATTGAAACCCTCCGGGCCGGAATCGCACCTCTTCGATAGAGCCGTTTGCCGCTGCCTCCCTGCTCCCGGGCATTGCTTGCTACAGAGTGAGACCTCCTCCTGCAAATAAAGAGGGTTTCGGAAGGGCACAATTTATATTGTTTAAATCCTGATTTCAGAAACAGCTCAAAATCAGGAACAGCTTTTATTACCTGAATGATTTTTTTCTTTTCGGCGAGTCGAGCGCGAATCCGAAATTTGCAGGGTATAATTTTATAACCCTCAGCTGCAACTATATCAAAATTCTCCAGCCCCGGGGCCGCCTTGCCTGGACAGCCGGAATATCCCTGAATGGATCGACTTCCGCTTTTTTGCCGGAGCTTCGGGTTGGGTTGATCCTGCAAGCCTTTTAATTGCAACTGCCGCGTAATCAAAGACTTTGGAATGCTCAAGGACCCTCGCCTTCCTTTTGAACTGCCGGACTACTTGTTCTCTCCCGGATTGCGCCATAATCTGCGATATATCTCCGTAATTTTATAGAGATAACGATGGCAGTGAGCGCGCAATATGGAAATCTGTGAAAGACCGCGCAAGCGGATGATACAAGGTAAACGATGTGAATGGGTCATCGATCTCGAAAGAGGGTGTTATGAAAAGCGATTCTTTGAGCGGCAGATTGTCTCCATTGCAATATTATGTGACCCAGCAGGGCGGAACCGAACCTCCGTTCCGGAATGCATATTGGGACAACCATGAAAAGGGCATTTACGTGGATATCGTCACGGGGGAGCCACTCTTCAGTTCAACGGATAAGTTTGAGTCGGGAACCGGGTGGCCAAGCTTCACAAAACCCATCGAAAAATCCTGTGTTGCGGAGAAAATCGATATAAGCCACGGCATGTCGCGAACGGAGGTGAAGAGCGGCAGGGGAAATTCTCATCTTGGCCATGTATTCAACGACGGTCCTTCGCCGGGAGGGTTGCGCTATTGCATAAACTCGGCTGCATTGAAGTTTATTCCCGCCGTCGATCTCGAAAGGGAGGGCTATGGAAGGTTCAGCCCCCTCTTCACCGGTAGGGGGGAAGCTCCGGATGATTATGACACGGCTATATTTGCTGCGGGATGCTTCTGGGGTGTCGAGTACTCATTCAGCCATATAAAGGGAGTTTTCAAGACGACGGCAGGGTATTCGGGAGGTACGGTTCCCGACCCGACGTATGAGCTGGTGTGTTCGGATACGACCAGACATGCCGAAGCCGTGCAGATTATCTTCGATCCGAGGATTGTTTCGTATGATCGGTTGCTCGAAATTTTCTGGGAGATGCACGATCCCACAACACCCGATCGCCAGGGAGTGGATATCGGCTCCCAGTACCGGTCCGCAATTTTTTATACCGGCGAAAAGCAGAAGCAGGCAGCTCTTGCCATGAGGACGAACCTGGAGGAGTCCTGCCAGTTCAGGCTACCGATAGTGACGGAAATCGTTCCGGCGGGAAAGTTTTACCCTGCAGAGGAGTATCACCAGCATTACTTTGAAAAGCATCCCGAGCGAGCCGCCTGCCACGTCATTTTTCACGAGTAATCGATTTTTTTTGCTTGCGATGGGTGGGGAGCGTGGTGTTGCCGGGCGTACCACCAGACGCAGATGCCGATCCCGGCCATAATTCCGATGCTATCGATTCCCACATCGATAGGGGACGCCGTTCGTCCGGGAATGAAAATCTGGTGCGTCTCATCCGACGCTGCGTAGACGACGCCGCAAAGGAATGCAGCGATGCAGCTTCGCTGCGGCCTTGCGCCCGAGTAGAAGCCGGATAGCAGGAGCATGCCGAGGATCAGGTATTCGAACACATGAGCTGCCTTGCGCACGAAATGTTCCGGGATCGGGAAGATCGGCCTTCCGAAGAGGGCGGTCATGAAGTGCTCCAGTGCATGTGCGACAAACATGCTCATGGAAGACGAGGCAGAACCGTTTCTGCTTGACATATAAAATATTGCGCCGCACCAGAGGAGGATGAGAAACCACGATAGAGTTTTCCTTTTCATGTGGCTTAAAAATAACTAACGGCAAGGCGCATCTGCCTGAGCTTCAATAGGATTCTGAAAACCCTTCAGGAAAGGATATTGCAAAGCAGTGACTGACGGTGAATCAAGGGCTGCAAACACGACCGGCGGATTCTAAAAAAATATTGGGAGTGGGAATGGAGTAGACTTATATTCTTATAATGTCATGAGTTCAGCCATGTGCCCCAAATGAACCAACAGCAAAATATGTACGCTACGACCCAGAATACAAGGATGCCGATGAATTTCGCCGGTTTAAAAAAGCATTTTAACCCAGCCTACCTGCCTGCCGTGCCCGTCCTTTTTGCACTATTCATTGCAATGGTATTTTGGATCATTACCCCAAACATCTTCCAAAGCCCGGAGGACGCTGATTATCAACTTGTTTTCCTTCCCGTAGCGCATAACATCAATAACGGTGAAGGAATTACTATAAATAAGAAACCGGTTCTTGAATATCCTCCAGGCTATCCGATATTGCTCAGCATCATTCTTTTCCCGGCAAAAACGACTCCTATTCATGAGGAGCTTTTGCTGCGAATTTGGATCGCTGGTTTATTCGCGTTCGGTTCATTTTTGATCTTTAAAATAGCCAGGATGCTTTGGGATCCTTTTCGCGCCCTTATAGCATCCCTAATCTGGAGTTGCTATCCGCTGAACTTATGGACCATTAAATGGCCCTCGACCGAGTTGCCTTTTGCCGTTATTTTCTATGCCGCAATTTTTTTATTTTTAAAGGGGTGGAATTCATCGAAATACAGCAGGTGTTTATTTCTGGTTGGTGGATTTGCGATAGGGCTTTCGATGCTCGTTCGTCCAATTGCAATCGGAGCTGGAGTAGTCGTTGCATTATTGGTTATGCTTGGCAGGAGGCATGCCTTCCGAAGAAGACTGGTTTTCGGCGCTTGCCTGATCGCGGGAAATCTTTTTGCTGTTTTGCCATGGGAATCATGGGCTTTTTCTCAAACCCATCAAATCCTTCCGCTGTGCCGAAGCAGAGCATTTTTCAGCCTCTATGACGGGTTGACATTTGCCGTTTCAAATTCTGATGGGTTTCGCAAAGGCGTAAAGGTTCCGGATGACGTGAAAGATCTTATGAATAAAATTGTTACTCGATATGGCAACGACCACCATAGCGGAGATATAAAGGGTTTCTTATACGTGCAGGCAAAAGCACGACCGCTGACGTTTTTAAAACTGGCGGCAATTAAACTAGTGAGGAGCTGGTATGGAACAAATAGCAATCGAAATGAAAAGGCTCTCTCTATCATGCAAACACTATTTGTGTTGCTCTTGCTCTTGTCAATCACTCAGCTGTGGCGAAAACGCCCTGAAACGAGATATATCGTGGTTGCCGGAACGGTTCTCGTTTGCTACTTCTGGGGGATGACAATCTCGGTATTGTCCATAGTGCGGTATATGACTCCCATGGTGGCGGCAATGGTAATTTTTTTTCCTGCTATTTCCCTTTTTCAATTCAGCAGCAGGCATAAAGAAACTCCGAACCTGTCGCCGCATGGGTATCCTCGGAGCGAATCCTCTTCCTGAACGATTAATCTCTTGTGTCTAAATCCTCGAAGCTCTGCTTCGACTTTGAAGTCTCTTGGCCGTTTGACTTTATGTTTAGCTACCCCGAAACTCCGCTTCGGGGTAGTTCATTTTCTGCTCAAATAGGTTTCAACATGATGAAATTCCACAAATTTCAATAATAGGCCAAGGTCAATTGTTGAGGCTTAGAATTTCAGGCGCCATTTCCTGTGTATTTAAAGGTATCCGGGTAGTAACCATCTTTATCAAAGTTCTTCTTCTTCCGTTGAAAAATGTAAGAATTGCCTGTAACTCCTGCTTCTTGGTATTTTATAGTGATCGCACCCAAGTATTTTCCTATAACCCCACCACGGAGGCTTTTTCACAATGGCTCAAGAAACCGTTATTTCAAAGTTTACCCTGAAGGGCAGGGAGATTCTCTCTTCGTATGCCGCGATGACTATTGAGGGCGTCATGACGGCCCGGGTGGCGCGCGGAAAGGACACCTGGACGATTGAGGAGCGTAACGGCATCGCCAAAGGGACATCGGACGGCGAAAACGAGGCGATTTATATTCCCAACGACAAGGCAATCGCCTCGATCGATAAGAACATCGTCCCCCTCCTGCCGAAAAAAGTGGTTATCCGTAAACCTTCCGACATTCTCAAGGCGGCCCTGGACTTCGACCTCAAGCTCGTGGCAAAAGCCGGTCCCAATAAGCGCGTGTGGGGCGGTAACGCCTGTCTTGCCTCTTCAACGGTCTTTTTCCAGACGCTGCTCAAGGCCTCGGGCTTCAAACCGTGGGAAATTTTGACAAACGGTAAGAAACCCGAAACATTCTACTTTCCCAATATCGCCTTCAATATGGTCTGCGGCGGCGAGCATGTTCCGGGCACCAAGCAGGATGTACAGGAAATGTTCTTCTTCGCGATGAATGAAAAATCGGTCAAGGGCGTGTTCGTAAC
The DNA here is from genome assembly GCA_003164335.1 of Fibrobacterota bacterium. Classification (GTDB taxonomy): domain Bacteria; phylum Fibrobacterota; class Chitinivibrionia; order Chitinivibrionales; family Chitinispirillaceae; genus BOG-1184. Next base: position 31,519 of record PLTF01000153.1, on the reverse strand, counting down.
CGGCACGAAGTTCTTCCGCCAGTTCGAAAAGAATCTTGTCCGCGACGGTCTTCCCACCGGAACGGCCAAGGAACGCGGTTTCGTTTTCCCGGTCAAGGATAACTTCGAGGGGCTCACCCGTATCCAGGAGTGTGCACAGCAGCTCGGCCTGACCGAGAAGGATTACGCGATCGGCACGGATAACGCTTTTTCGGAAATACAGAAAACCGACGAACTCCGCGCGCAGGACAAATACGATATGCGTTTCTCCGGACTGGGAATAAAAACGCGCGAACAGCTTATCGAGTTCGATTATTCGCTTGTCTCAAGCGCCTCGAACTTTGTAACCATGGAGGATCCGGGATCGGAGACCGATATCCCGGCCCACAAGCTCATGAATGAAAAATACGGCGACCGCGTGCAGATCGTGATCGACGATGCGGCCGTTACGCAGCTGCGCTATATCATTCCCTTCCTGGCTGCAAGGGCTCGCAAGGACCGTGCGGGCAACTCCGTGCTCATCAAGCTCAACCAGGCCGGAACCTTCACCGAAACCCTGCTTGCCACCCAGGTGGTTCTCGGCATTGCCGACAAAACCGACGTCAAGGAGTTCCTCACCACCCGCAGCGATCTTGGCAAAGTGCTGGCGGACCTGAAGGAGGTCGGTGTGAACAGTCTCGATGAGGCCCTTGCAAATATAGCCAAAAATGGTTTCTCGGCCTTCTTTTCCCACCGCTCGACCGAAGGGTCATCGGAGTTCCTGCCGCTCATGCCCCTTCTATTCGGGGCAGTGAGCCGCAAGGTCTGGTTCAAGGCCGGCGCACCCAACGGCGAACGAAACCTCCAGAATTACAATCCTCTCATTCGCGCCGAGGAGGAAATGCGCGCTACCGGAATCAAGACCGTTGTCGCGGGGCTCAAGGGACTTCCCGACGGCGTCAAGATCCCGCTGGGCAAGGGCAAGAAATAGTAATTATCAGGGAGGCCGTTTATAGGGCCATTGGCAGGCTATGAACGGCCTCACCTATTGTTACCGGCAATCGTTGTTTCCTTACGCCGGTTGCGGTGGCGAAGACCTATACTGTGGACAGTCACAGAGAGTGAATTACCGGTAATTCTTGCTGCGAGGAGTTTCAATCCGCTCAGTTGGATTGTCCTCCCGAATATCGGGGGAGGAAGAGACAATTTATAAAGGTGCCGACAAGTGAATAGGCATTGCGAGCGAATTACAAATATTTCCTGCTGCCTTACCTATAGAAGATGGCCGGCTGCTTCAAGCTCCGCGCAGCTTGCTGCGGGGAGCTCCAATTCCATTGATGACGGTAGCTTAATGGGATCGTGTGCAGCGGGAGCAGCCTTCCCGGAGCCGCGGCTCGCCGTTCGAACCAAGGCATTGCCTCGATGAATGAAGTTCTGCGCCGTGATTTTCCACTTACCCGTCCCGAGGTCGGGATTCTTCTGGGAAACGGTACGATCGGAGCCCAGATCTGGGGCCAGGATAATATCCTGCGCATCTCGCTCAATCGCTCCGATTTCTGGCTCCACAAAGGCGGCATGACGCCTGCGGCCGGAGCAACCTATGCAAACATCCGATCCATGGCGGAGCACGGCGATTTCGCCGGGCTCAAGGGTTTGCTTCAATCCCCGCGTCCCCGAGACGGCAGTATCGAGCGCCCGACCCTTCTTCCGCTCGGTCGCATCGATCTCGTTTTCGATCGCGAGACGACCCTTAAAACCGGCTATCTCCACTTGAAAAACGGCAAGGTCGTGATCGATGTCGCCGATACCCGGGGCACCTATCAGGTAAGTTGCCACCTCTCCATGGAAAAGCAACTCATGGTCATCCACTGCGTGGCGGGCATCGACCATTTGCCGGCAAACCGCGACCTTCCGAAAATCAAATGCGTGACCGCCTGGGAGTATGTTGCCCAATCGCTCGCTGCACTTTCGCTCGAACGCCCGGTGCCAATCGAGGAGGCATCCCTTGCCGGCTGGGTTCAGAAGCGCCCCAACGATCCCGCCCTCTGCGTAGCTGCCGCATCGGACAAATCCGACATTTACCTCGCCCTCGGCTACGGCGATTCTGCCGATGAGGCTAAGGATCTGGTCCGGAAGATACTCGAAAAAGCGAAGAAGGGGGGTTCGGATGCCATCCGGATTGCAAGCGCAACCTTCTGGGCAAATCATTTCCGCAGCGTTCCCCATATCGACATTCCGAGCGAAACGCTCTCCTTTCTGTATTATTACGGTACCTATCTTTTCGCATCGCTCACTACTCCGGGGGGCGTGGCCCCGACCATTTACGGACCGTGGATCGACGAAAACTGCGATCCGCCCTTTGCGGGCGGGTATCAGGCCATGATCAACCTGCGGATGTGCTACTGGCCCGCATTCCGCATCAATCTCATGCACCACTGCAAGCCGCTCTTCGGGATGGTTGATTCATGGAGGGTCCAGCTCAGGGAGAACGCACGCCGGGTTTTCGGCATCGAGGACGGCATTCTCCTCCCTTCTATGGTCGATGACCGGTGCACGCGCATCGGCGGCACCTGGGCCGATCTTCCCGATGCAGGAGCGTCCTGCGTCGTCGCCGAGCTCATGTACCGTTATTTTCTCTACACGCAGGATATCGATTTTCTGCGAACTACCGCCTGGCCGTTTATGACCGGCGTTATGCGCGTGTATGAAACCATGCTCGAAAAGCACGCGGGCGCCTACCGGATGCCGTTCGGAATTTCCCCTGCGTTTCGGGGGACCGCGGAAAGCCAATGGGGAAAGAATCCCGGGTACCAGCTTGCCTGCATAAATTTTCTGGTTGAAAGCCTGCTTGCCGCAGCCTCCCTGCTTGACGAAACCCCGTCATCGAGCTGGAGGGAAATTCTCGCGACGCTGCCTAAAACCGCCCGGTACGAAACAAAAGGCCGCGGCGGGACTGTGCAGGGGGAACTCGGTATTTTTGACGGCGTGCCCTTGCGCGAAAGCGATGCCCTGCACAGCCACCTGGCCGGTGTCAGTCCCTTTGATACGCTCGACCTCGATGATGCCGGAGTTGCGCGCGACCTTGAACACACCGTAGAAACCTGGGTCTCACAGGGTATGGGAGCTTGGAATTCGGCAAGCCTCCCCTGGGCCGGCATGATCCATACTCGGCTAGGGAATGCCGATATGGCCGAACTCCTGCTTGAAATATGGGAGCGAGTGTTTACGAACGAGGGGCATTCACCCGTCCGGGATCCGATCTTCATGGGATTCAGCACCCGAGGGACGCCGGAATCGGTTGAAGAGGGTAAATATGAAATGCTGCATATGGACGCCTGCATGGGCGCGACGGCGGCTATTCCGGAGATGATGGTGCAGACGAGGCGCGGGGTCAACTATCTGTTCGCCGGCGCGCCGAAACGATGGAAGCATGTTTCATTTGACACTATCCGGACCGAAGGGGCCTTTGAAATCGGGGCAACGCGCGTCAACGGCCGGGTGATCCGGGTAAGCGTCAAGGCCAACGCTCCGGGCATTTTCAGGATAGCAAATCCGTGGGACGGACGGGCGGCACTCCAGCGTTCACGGGGAACATCGTCGATGCAGGGAAGAGTTCTTGACATTGCCATGACCGCCGATGAGCGGGTGGAAATAACGGCGGAATAGGTTACGCTTCGAGTCTGCGGGTCTCTTCCCGCTCCTCCTCAGGCGGCGCCATCGCCTCTGTACGGGCGATTTTTACCTCCTCAAAGGTCATCCACTTTCCATCCTGGAGGATGCGGCCTGCCATGAGGTGCTCCAGAACTTCTTCTTCTACCATTTTCCTCTCGGCAAGAGTAACCCACCTGCCCTGATCATCGAGAACCGACCCCGAGACGATGCGCTTCACAAATTCTCGACTGCAATCGACTGTTTTTGCCGCCATGCGGGAGGTTCTCATCAGTGGTCGGCAGAGTCCGCAGGAGCGGCGGAGGTCGGGGCGGCTTCGAGCAGGGCAGCATGAGAATCCGATCGGAGAGACGGGGATCGAGCGACCGTTCTCGCGATTCTGGCAGGATTGTTCTTCTTCACCGGTGCGGCGGAAACGGCATTCTCGGCGACCGGAGCCGATATCCGGGACGAAGCGTCGGTCTCCGATAGGCTCGGATCGGACTTCCGATTCATTTCAGGGACGCCTGCTGCGACGAAGGAGGAAAGCTCATGGGCCAGGATATCGTTCGGATAGCGCCTCTTCATTTCCGTGAGGATCTTGCTCGCCTCATTTTGATTTCCGGCCTGCATTTTTGCAAGGGTCGCGACGGCGAGGGTCGTACGGTTGTGCTCCATCCGCAGCTCATGGAAGGCGATAAGAATTCCCGCTATTGCAATGATGAGCGCGGTATAACCCGCAAATGCGGCGACAAGAATCATTGGATTCCATGTTCCCCCGCCGGCCTGCAGCCGTTCGGTTATTTCATTGGCCTTTATTTTTTGCAGCTGGATGAACGCATAGCCGCATTCGCTGGAGTCCGGGAACTCCCGCATAAGTGTTTCATATATCTTGACAGCATCAGGGATCAGTTTCTCGCGGTAGTGAAGCCGGTACGCTTCTTCGTAGAGTTCGAACGGGGTATTTGCCATTCCTGCTCCTTTGCGGCCCCAGGGGTCGTTTAATAACCGTTCCTGACGTTTTTCATGAGCGCCTTGATCTGTTTATCGGACATCGACCGTCCCTGGGCAGGGGCCGGAACATAGCGCTCGCAGACAAATTTTTCATCGCCGCCGAATGAAACAACCCCGGTAGAACGCCCGCTTCGGCGAGCCTTGAATTCCGAGCATCCCAGTTTTGTTTTACAGGTGAAACATGACCCGGTAAGGGCGATATTCCTGGCTTCGCCCGGCCGATCGATCGTTTCATCGCGGCGCTTCATGTCCTCTGCTACAGCCAGAGCCCGGTTCTTTGCGACGTAAAGATCGTGATCAATACTTCGTTTCATAGGCATACCTTTTTTAAAAATGTAAAAGAGACACCACTTCTTCAAACTCGAAAAATAATCTATGCACCTGCCCGGACAGTGCGGTTGCCGGGGTCACGGGAATAAACCTTCCTGCACCGAGGCACGAATTGCTTCGTAGACCTCCTCTGCGCCTGCCATGCGGTGAACGGGCACAATCTCCAGTTCGTCGGCATGCCGGCGAATCCACCGGGTAGCTATCTGATGTTCCGGGAAATCGGTGCTTTCGGGGTTAAGTTTCTCGCTGAAGAAGAACGCATCGAGCTCTGCTATAACCGGGAGGGAGGTATCCGTAAGGGCGTCAAAGGCCTTGAGAAGGATTTTCTGCTCCTTCCGGACCCATACCGACATCACCTTGCCGGGAAGGGCATGCGGCAGCAGCACAATGGAATCGTCAATAGGCCGGAAGCTCCCTTTGCTCTCAGCAATCTCGACCTGGCGGTTGAGGGGCGGAGAGTATTTCCGGATCAGGCGATATTCGTGTATAAGACATTCGAGTTCCGAACCGCATCGGTGGGTAATCAGCCGGCGGGATTCCGTGCGGAGGCGATCGAGCTTCGCCGGCGATTCGTCGGTTTCGCAGAAATAACCGAGGAGACGGCGCTTGAGATTCCTGGCCTTGCCTATATAAAGGTATTCGTCCGCAGCGTTCTTGAAGGCGTAAACGGCGGGAGTCGCCGGCAGGGCGAGAAGGTCGTCATACGAAAACTCCTTGCCGACAAAGAGCGGGGCGGTCTCCCTTCGGAGGAGTGCATCGAGATCGTCCCGGGTTTCAATCCCCTTCCGGCTGAGAATTCCCAGGAGCTCGGCAACGACATAGGCGAATTGCTCTCCATAGTTCCTGGCACTGTTCGCCTTTATTTCCGTTGCTTCGGGAACGGCATTTTTTATGGCGGCAAGCGTGAGCGGGCGCGGCACCGGCAAACCGGCCGCCCTGAGCAGATCGCTTACCACCATGGTATCGTCGGCAAGCGATTCCCCGATTGCGGCACAGGCTGACGCAATGCGGTCGCGGTCGGCTGCGCCGAGAAATACCGGAATGCGATTTTCCTCCCTGGATGCGAGGGCTAAGAGAAGTTCCGCCGCTGCATCGGGGGAAAAGGGCGCATCGTGCCGGCTCATAAGACGGTCGCTGTCATCAGCGATGAGTTTGGCGGGGTCAATGAGCCATCCCGCGGCGTTGCAGGAAACGGCAGGGGTTATCTCCCAGAGAGAAAGATGCCAGACCCTCCGTGAAACCGGATCGATGAGGCCGTATACCGCTGAAAAGGGGAGCCTTCGCAGCACCGATCCCCCGGATGCTTCTCCGGCACGGGCGCGCCAGAGACCTTTTTCGTCCAGGAAACATCGCCGGTCGGGAAGCAGCATTGCCCGAATGGCAGCAGTCACGCCCTTTGCGGCCGAACTCTTCAGTTTGAGGAACCGCTCCCCCAGTTCCGCTGCGGAAACTCCCTCCGGGTGTTCCCGAAGGAAGGCGACAATGGTATCGTGGATCGTCGGTTGCGGTTCATTAGTCATAGTTCGGAGTATGCCGGACAGGGGACAGTCGGTACCCCGTCTGCCGGGCAGAGAGGACAAAGATAATATACTCCTTTCGGAGCAGGGAATCATGACAATTGAACGTAAATACCACTTGTATCAGCAAGCATCCTAATGTATTTTCTTTATTACAAGGCGGGTAGTACCTTACCCTGTGCCTCCCGCCTCTATTCCATCATTGCCAACGCACGGTTTTTTTGGAGGAAGCTGGTCCAAAAAAAATTTGCATCATGGATGGCCAGGGGGTCATTCCAGGGCAAATTACCACAACAAGCCTCAGAGAGGAGCCATGCATCATGGCACGTATCAGTAAAGAGCAGCTCATTAAGCTGCAGAAGAAGTTCCGCACCGATGCGAAAATCGGTGAGCAGTTCGGCATTACGCGGCAGGCGGTGCATCAACTGCGTAAGAAATACGGCATCGAATCAATGATTGCCGAAAACGTCGAGCGCAATGAAGACATGCTCCGATTGCATGATCAGGGCATGTCGGGGATGGCTCTGGCAAAGAAGTTTAAATTGTCGGTTTCCCAGACCTATCGCATCCTGAATACGCCGAAAGCCACCAAGAAGAAGGCGAAGAAGCGGAAGTAAGGGAGCACCCTTCTTTCGAATGACAGGCGGAGCCTCCGAAAACGGGGACTCCGCCTTTTTTACACACCGTTCCCTCATGCCCGTTGGAAAAGCCAAACCCGTGACCATCCAGACTGCCACAGAAAGAGCTGCGCTCAAGAAATCCCTCACCATTGCTACCGCGATCATGATGGCTTCCGTCTTCCTGAGCCGGATAATCGGCCTTGTGCGGGAGCAGGTAATTGCCGGGTTCGGCGGTACCAGTACCACCATCGACGCCTATGTAACGGCATTCTTTATACCGGAGTTGCTAAACCATTTCCTGGCCGGGGGCTTTCTTGCCATCACCTTCATTCCGATCTTCCAGCGGCACCTTGCGCAATCGGACGAAGAGGGCGCTTGGCGGGCATTTTCGAATATCATCACCATCGGATCCATAGCATTTGCGATCATCATTCCCGTCTCGATAATCTTTGCCCCGGACATCCTGCGGCTCATGGGTCCGCATATCGCCAACGCCCAGACGCTCCCGATGACCGTTCGCCTCACCCGCATTATCCTGCCGGCCCAGATGTTTTTCTACTGGGGCGCGTTCTTCTCGGCGGTCCAGATGGCGCGCCACCGTTTCTTCCTTCCCGCCCTGGCGCCGCTGTTTTACAACGGCGGGATCATCCTCGGAGGCCTTTTACTCGGGAGGCGGTTCGGGGTCGAGGGATTTGCCTGGGGAGTCCTGATCGGCGCCTTTGCCGCAAACGTGCTGGTGCAGCTGCCCGGCGCGATGAAAGCCGGCCTGCGCTTCCGTTTCCGGTTCGATCTTGCCGACCCGGACCTGAAAAAATTCATCCTGCTTTCCGCGCCGGTCATCCTTGGGCTCGGGATGACGTTTTCGAATGAAATATTCTTTCGTTTTTTCGGATCATTCCTCGGCGAGGGCGGCACCTCCAGCATCAACTATGCGCTGCGGACCATGGGCTTCGTCGTTGCGGTTTTCGGCCAGGCATCGGGTGTGGCGTTCTATCCCTATCTTTCGCGCCTTGCGGCCGAACGGAACTTTCGCGAAATCACCTCGCTGGTAAACAAGGTGCTTGCGCGGATCGCCGGGTATTGCATCCCGCTTTCGCTCCTGCTGGCGGTCCTGGCACCGCAGGTCATTTCGGTCCTGTACGAACACGGCCATTTTACCCATGCCTCAACGTTACGGACCGCGCCTGCATTTGCGCTCTACATGGTAGGAGCGTTCGCCTTCTCGGCCGCGGTTTTCGTCGTGCGACCCTTTTATGCAATCCAGCGCCCGTATATTCCCATGATCGTGAGCTCGATCGTTACCGTGCTGACGCTACCCCTTTACTATGTCACGAGCAGGGCCTGGGGCGCGTCGGGCATCGCCGCCAGCGCGACCGCGGGCATGGTGGTCCAGTTCATTACGCTCTACGTCATCTGGTATCGCCGCTATGCGGACAAGCATTCGATCGGCCCGCTCCTCAAGACCCTCGGCACGATTGTGGCAATCAGCCTTATCGGTGCGGCGACCGGATGGGGAGTAAAGCACGAGATGCTCCGGGTACACTTCACCCCTGTGCGAATTCTCAACAACCTGATCGTCGGCGTAGGTACGGCGATTCCGACGGGCATTGTCGTTATGGCGCTCTATGAAATTACCGGGATACAGAAGATACGGGAGTTGGTGGGAAGATTGATGAAGCGAGGGCAGACGGTATAAGGATTAACTTGAAGCAATTCTGGGAGTATGCTTATTATGAAAAATGTATTCTTTATAATTGCGTCAGTTACATTCCAACTATATGCGGGCGAAAAACTTGTTTTGACAATAGATTCTTTAGTATCAGAATCCGATTCATGTCAGATAAACGACCGAGAAAAACAAGGTAGTTATATAAACATTTGGTGGAGCATTAAGAATAGTGGAGATAGGACCGTAATTCACTTCTGTCCTTTATGCCAACACTTTCCTGAGGAGGTTCAAACCGCGCCCCGTCCGGTTATAACAGATTCTCAATACGCTCGACAAGATTCCCTTCTTCAAATTCAGGTCGACCTCCTTCAAAAGAGAATTGATTCTCTTCAAGGCAATGCTCATTCTCGTAAGGTCCAAAAGATTTCTCTCCCTTCCCATAACGTAGATAAAAACTGCCCTGGGTGCTATGGAATTGGTAATGTGCGAATCAAGTTAATTTTAAGGGACACCATATATCTATCGAAAACCACGGACTTTATGCGGCGGATAGACCAGCAGGGAGAATGGATAATCGGAGATGATCAAAGGTTATTACTGAGCCCTGGGCAAAAAATATCTGGAACTATCGGTGGTTTTTTTGAAATTACCGGGCGGAATGATACTTGTTCCGTTGAGCTTGAATACAATTCTCTTTATCAACAAAATAGTGGCAAGCCGATTTGGCGTAGCAAATTAGTGAGTGAGCAACATCAAATAATTTTGCCTAAACAATAACCTATGGTTTAAAGTTTTATTTCAGGTGGTTTTTTGAAAATTTAAAATCATATGGATGACCGAGCCGGGATCCAAAAGCAGAAGAAAATTCAAATTCATTTGGATGGCCGAGCCGGGTCACCCGCACGTTGTTGGAATGCTTCATAATAGGCACCCTGCGGCGGGGACCCACGAAGCCTCTGCGAAAAGATGAAAACCCTCGGTCGGGAAATAGCGCGGGATTAAAATTTTGAGCCCCGAAGGATTTACATAATCCTTTATGTGTTTTCTACCTTACGGGAGCGTTGCGGGGGTACGCGAGCGTCTGCCAAAGGCAGACATAGCCGCGCACCTCCGCTGGAAAGGGTGTGCCTGAAGACGCGCTTTGGCGGCTTCAGGCCAGGGGAAACCATGTAAATGGGTTCCCCACCTGGGCAGTAACCCCAATTTTATCCAAAAGCCGGGGCAATTTCCTGCTATATTTTTACTAACCTATTATGCTCAACCAATCCAACCAGTCTGACCTGTCCAACCTTTCAAACCCGCCTGACCTGTCCAACCTGCCCGATCTTCCTCTAATCTCCCGGTTCCTCGCCCGTTATAAATCCATCGTCCCGGCCGAAGCCTCGGTGCTCGTCGCCGCGAGCGGCGGGGGAGACTCCACGGCGCTCCTCCACCTGCTGCACCGCAACCGGCAACAGCTTGGCATAAAGCGCCTCGGCGTTTTGCATGTCAATCATGGCCTGCGCGGGGAGGAATCGGATGGGGACGAAGCATTCGTTGCCGATCTCGCGAAAAACCTTGGTTGCCCTCTGTTCCTTAAAAAGTTACCGGGGGACTTGCTGCATGCTCCGGGTACCGAGCAATGGGGGAGGCGGGAACGCTACCGTTTTTTTCTTGAAATCAGAGAGCGCGAGGGCTACGACGTTATCGCAACCGGCCATACCGCAAGCGATCAGGCTGAAACGGTCCTCATGCGCATCATCAGGGGAGCCGGGGTTCGCGGCATGCGGGGAATTCTCCCGAAGCGGGAAGACGGCATTGTCCGGCCGATCATCGACCTCCGGCGGGAAGAGATAGCCGGCTGGCTCGAAGCGCAAGCGATCGGCTTCCGGTCCGATTCATCGAATGCGGACTATAGCTTTGACAGGAACCGCATCCGGCTTGCAGCCCTGCCCGGTCTGGAAAAACAGGAGCCCGGCGTCTGCAGGAAGCTTGTCCGGATTGCCGAACTTTCAGCCGGCCTCTGGGAAGCCATGCAACCCGGCGTCGATCGCTGGGTTGCCACGCAGGTACAATGCATGAATGGCCGCTTTCGCGTCCTGACACCGGGATTCGAGGACGAGCTGCATGCGGGTGAGGGGCTCAGGAGGGTCTTCGAGCGGTACGGCATTCAATCCGACTCACGGCAGATTGAGGAGATCATGGAACGACGCGGACGCAGGGGCCGCGAGTTCCTCCTTAAGGGCGGTTCATGGCGCTACTACCCTGTGGGCGGTGCAATGCTCTTTGTCGACCATGTAGCTGCTGCCTACAAATTCAACTATCGCCTTGCATTAAAAGGAGTTACAGAGTGTCCTGCCGTTCAGGCATGTTTCACCGTCCACGAATTGGAGCGCCCGCCTTCCGCTCTTCCGGCGGATAACCTGACCGTGGCGCTCGATCGGGAAGCATGTGGAAGCGAGCTTTTTTTTCGCAGCATCGGTCAGGACGACCGCTTTATTCCATTGGGTGGTTCCCGATCGGTCGATGTAGTTTCATTTCTGGCGAAGCAGGGGATAGTAAGGGATGGAATTCCTGATTTCGGCGTGGTTACCACTGGGGATGGCCGCGTCATCTGGATACCGGGAGTGCGGATAGCGCAGGCGGTCCGGGTACGTCATGACACCGGACGAGTCCTTGAACTTTCGTACCACTCGCCCTCGTGCTCCATAATATGATGTATTTTTAAGAATTAACCGTCCAATTATCCCATCTCTACCCGGCCGGAATCCCCTCGCCGGCAGAGCGCTGCCCCGAAATGTGCGGCCTCAGCTGGTAGCAAGGAAGAAACGTGATCAGCAACGATAAAAAGCCGAAACAGGTTTTTAAAGCCCCTCTTTCGCCTGCTATAAAACGCAAAAAAGAGGGCGAAGGCGCAAAGAAACCCCCGATAAAGAGAAGCACCGTTCCCCCCTTGCTCATCTGGCTCGGCATCTTCGTGATGGCGATCCTTGCGCTCCATGCCTATGAAAATTATTCGACCTCCCGCGAACTGAAGCTCTCCTACAGCCAGTTTGAGGCTCTCCTGGCGCTTCCCGATCCGACTGTTTCGCAGATGGACATCCTCCAGAAGGCAACCAACCACGCGGTCGCCCATGGCGAGGTAAAGGACCAGAGCGTCTTTGCGAGGATCGGCGTTTCGAACGCGATGAAGACGAAGCTCTTCGAGGTTAACCTTCCCTTTCTCGACTCCGGAATGCTTGCCGATTGGAGTAAACGCGGCATCCAGTATAACTTCGAGCAGGAGAAGATGAACTGGGGAGATATCTTCTGGAGCATCCTCCCGACCCTCCTGTTTTTCCTTATTTTCTGGCTTTTCATGATGCGCCAGATGCAGGCAGGGCAGAAGGGCATCTTTTCATTCGGCAAGAGCCGCGCCAAGCTGCACCTCATTGACCGCCCGAAAACAACCTTTGCCGATGCCGCCGGCATCGATGAAGCGAAAATGGAACTTCAGGAGATCATCGATTTCCTGAAGGACCCCCAGAAATTCAAGCGCCTCGGTGGAAAAATTCCCAAGGGAGTCCTGCTTCTGGGGCCCCCGGGAACCGGAAAAACCCTCCTGGCGCGCTGCGTGGCCGGAGAAGCGGGAGTGCCGTTCCTCTCGATGAGCGGCTCAGACTTTGTCGAAATGTTTGTCGGGGTAGGGGCCTCGCGCGTCCGCGATCTTTTCGATACTGCAAAGAAGAATGCGCCGAGTCTGATTTTCATCGATGAAATCGATGCGGTTGGTCGTCAGCGCGGTGCGGGTCTTGGCGGAGGCCACGACGAGCGAGAACAGACGCTCAATGCCATGCTGGTGGAAATGGATGGGTTTGAGGAAAATTCCGGAGTGATCCTGATTGCGGCGACCAATCGCCCCGACGTGCTTGATCCTGCACTTTTGCGTCCGGGACGATTCGACCGCCAGGTCGTGGTGGATATCCCTGACATCAAGGGCCGCGAAGGCATCCTGAAGGTTCATTCAAAGAACATTCCCCTGGCGCCCGATGTCAATCTTAATACCATTGCGCGCGGCACCCCCGGCTTTGTGGGAGCCGACCTGGCCAACCTCGTGAACGAGGCCGCACTCATGGCTGCCCGCTTCGGACAGGAGCAGGTCACCATGATCGATTTTGAAGAGGCGAAGGACAAGGTCCTCATGGGCGCCGAGCGGCGGAGCATGGTGCTTTCCGAAGCCGAGAGGCAGACCACCGCCTACCATGAGGCCGGCCATGCCATCTGCAATATCTACTGCACCGATGCCGATCCGCTGCACAAGGTAACCATTATTCCGCGCGGTCGCGCCCTCGGGGTGACGTTCTCGCTCCCCGGCGAAGACCGGCACAACTATTCGAAACAGGCTCTGCTCGACCGCATCTGCATCATGATGGGCGGCCGGGTGGCTGAGGAGATGATTTTCAGCAATCAGACCACCGGCGCGGCGAGCGACATAAAGCAGGCAACCAATCTCGTTCGCAAGCTGGTATGCGATTACGGCATGACTGAACAGCTTGGGCCGCTCTCCTACGGCGAGAAGGATGAGCAGATCTTCCTTGGCCGGGAAATCGGCCGGCACCGCGATTACTCCGATAAAACGGCCGAGGCCATCGATGGGCTGATGCATCAGGTCGTCGACGAGCAGATGAAGAGAGCCGCCGCCCTGCTGGCCGACCATCGGGAGCAGCTGGACCGGCTCGCCCAGGCGCTTATCGACCATGAGATGCTCGATCGCGAGGAGGTCATGAAGGCGATTCAGGGTGACTCCCTCGAAAATGTAAAAAAATCACGGAGCCTTTCCCCCCGAACGCCCCCCGATGCCGCCGTGGCGGGCAACGGGAACGATTCCGGCAGTGTACCCGTATCTCCGGAGCAGGCTCCGGGGTCGGGTGTTCCTGAACCATAAACAGATTCCTCTGATGCCGGCAAGTCCGACAGCGCTATGCAAGATTATGGCGCGGTCGGACTTGCATGGCTTCCTATCTCACCGGATTCATTGTATTATAATGATCGAACGCGTGTTGCGTCCATCTTCTGCTACAATAATATCATAATCCAGAGCGCATTTATTAACGTGCCGAGCCATATCTATTCTCTCATGGGTATTGTCAATACAACACCGGATTCTTTTTATGACGGTGGGCGCTATGTCGCTGTGGATGCTGCAGTTGAGCATGGTATCCAGCTGCATGCGGAAGGGGCTGCTGTTCTCGATGTCGGGGGTGCTTCAAGCCGCCCGGGGGCAAAAGAGGTGACGCCGGAGGTTGAGACTGAGCGTGTGCTTCCCGTTGTTTCTCGACTCGCCGGAAGGGTTTCCTGCCCGATAAGCGTCGATACGACCAGTGCCGCGGTCGCCCGGGCGGCTCTCGATGCGGGAGCCTCGTGGATCAATGACATCAGTGCCGGAAGGTTCGATCCGGGAATGGCATCGGTCGTGGCGGCAGGCGGATGCACCGTCGTTCTGATGCACAGCCGTGCAACGCCGGACACCATGCAGCAGCATGCGGATTACGGAGACGATGTTGTGGGGGTGGTGACGAGGGAGCTTCTGTCCGAGGTCGAGAAATTTCTTGCTGCGGGCGTAGCGCCACGGCGCATTGTGCTGGATCCGGGAATAGGTTTTGCCAAAACAGCCGGGCAAAGTATTGCCCTGCTGTCCGGCCTGAAGACATTTGTCGATCTCGGGTATCCTGTCCTTATCGGGACTTCGAGAAAATCGTTCATCGGGAAAATTACCGGCAAAAGCGCTCCCGATGAGCGGCTCGCCGGTACCCTCGGCAGTGTCGCCTCGGCATATCTCCGGGGAGCCCGCATTTTCCGCGTTCACGATGTGGCCGCAACGAAAGATTTTCTTTCGGTACTTTGTGCCATTGAACAGGCATAGCGAGTGTTTTTCCCGGGGCTTGCTGCGGGGAGTTTCAACCAGCCGGTTCCGTTGGATCCGGGGGACCTTTTAACGGGTTTGGGACAGGATAATCCGGCGTGAACGAACAGAGACGCGGTAATGGCCTTGTATCCAATGAAACCTTCAGGATTATCGCTGCAGTCGCGGTGCTCCTTGTTGTCGGAGCAGTCTTTTTTTTCGTCATGAAAATAGAGAAAAAACAATCGGGATCGGCTGAAAAAATGCCGGGTAAGAAGATCTACTCCTCCCAGTGGGTTGCCGGAAAAGAACCATCGGGGCAGGAATCTCTTTCGGCAAAAGACTCGGCGGCGCTTAAAGCCTACGAGGCGGCCTATACCGAAGATTCGGCAAAAAGGGCCGCAGAAGGAAAGCCGGTGAAAACCGCAGAACATAAAAAAGTTACCGACTCTCTCAAAACGGCGCTGAAGGCCGCCGAGGCTGCCGCGATCGCCGATTCGCTGGAAAGGGTCAGGAGAGCTGAGGAGGCGGGTGCGGCATCGAAACAGCCGGTTCAGAAGGTTTCTCCGGCCGATTGTTCCAAGGATACCGTGCTGCCCACGGTATTCCCCGATTCAGCAGGGGGATTGCATATCGGCCCGGAGCACGTGTTCCTCCGTACAAACAAGCCCTGCACGGTCTACTGGCGATTTGAACCCGACACCTCCTGGCATGTCTGGAACGCGGATACCTTTGTCATCGATTGCACGGTGACGCTCGCCTACAAGGTAATCGATCGATGCGGCCGTTCCACCGAACCGAAGCAGGACCACTATGAAATCAAGCCTCCCGGGTATGTGGCCGGAGCGCCGGAGTTGCCTGCCGCCAATTGCGCAACCGACACGGTCTCTCCGTGGGTTTACCTCGATCCTGCGGGGGGGCTTCATTACGGTGAAACACACGTAAGCTTTCAAGCCAATAAGCCCTGCACCATTTCCTGGAGAAAGGGCCGCGATACCGCCTGGCAGGTGTGGCAATCCGATACCTTTCTTGTCGATTCCACGACCACGTTTACCTACAAGGCAATCGACCGGTGCGGCCATGCCATGGAGCCGCAGCAGGAGACCTATGTCATTCGGCCGAAAAGGTCCGCATTTCCCTGCCCTGCGGGGATGGAGCCGGTGGAGACCGACTCGCAGAAGTTCTGTATTGACCGCTACGAGTGGCCCGATCGGAAGGGGGTTATCCCCCGATCCTATGTGTCGGTCTACCAGGCCATGGATTCCTGCGCATCGGTCGGGAAGCGGTTATGCAGCTCCGATGAGTGGTCCCTGGCCTGTGCCGGACCGGATTCCCTGGCCTACCCTTACGGCAGGACCTATTCGCGCCATGCCTGCGTTACCCATGACACCACGGTGCGGCGGTCGGGGTCGAAGCAGGAGTGCCGCGCTTTTTTCGGGGCGTATGATATGTCCGGAAACCTGGCCGAATGGACCAGCACACAGGCAAAAAGAAATTCCCGGTATTACAATGTGATGGGTGGATACTGGGAAAGCGGCCCTGCCAGCGGCTGTTATGCAACGCGCTACGGTTATTATCCGCAGAACCGGCATAACCCCGTCGGGTTCCGCTGCTGTAAGGATTTTGCTTCTTCGGGAAAATAGGCCATGCCCCGAGAGGGGCCGGGAGGACGGTCGTTGTTGAATAAGTGGTTACCATTACTGCTGGTTCTCTCTCTCTGGGGGGGGTATCGGATTGCAGCGCAGGAGCTCAATCTCAATCGTTCCTATTCCGGAGCGTTCCAGACTCCCGATGACGAATCTCCCGCTACTTCGCTCCTGTTGTCGGCCCATCCCCGGCTTCTTCCCTCAACCTCGAAGTTTTTTCGCGACACGACGATCATCGATTTTGAACGGAGGCAGGTCACGGTCATGCGGTTCGATTCGCTGGGGTTCATCATCTGGACCCACCATTACGGCGAATTGACCGAATACGTTGACGCACGGTCTTCAGCGGCACTGTATGACGCCTGGCAACACGGCGCGCTGCTTACCGCCGACGACAGCGTCAAGAATAAGCAGCATGACCTCAAGCTCGCCTGGGAGCTTCCGGTGCAATACCCCGGATGGGCGCAGCGGGTGCTCGGCAACGATCCGCCGCGGCTCTCCATAAGCGGCTCGCTCAAGATCACCATGGCCTATGAGAACAAGCAACAGCAACAGTCAAGTGCCGCCCAGTCGCAGGTTACGAGCCCGGGATTCGTCTTCGACGAGCAGAACCAGTTTACCGTCAGCGGCAGCGTCGGAAGGCTGATCAACATCAACATTACTTCCAATAGCCAGGGAGACGTCCAGGCCAACGATCCGCTCAAGGATTTCAAGATCGATTACAAGGAAACCAAACCCGGAGAGCTCGAGGATGAGGTGGTACAGCAGGTCACCGCCGGCTACACCTCCTTCGACATGCCCGGCACCCAGCTGTCGGGTTTTTCCGAGAGCAACAGCGGATTGTTCGGCGTCAAGATCGGCTCGCGCTTCGGACCGGTCATGCTGACAACCATTGCCAGTACCGAGGAGGGAGAAAACCAGACGCTTTCGGTCAGTAACAACGGCGCCTCCGGGTCGGGAATGACTACCTTGAATGAGAGCCAGTTCAAGAAGTATTCCTCCTATTTTCTCGATACCGCCTATATCCGGTATTATAACCGGAAATTTGCACTTCTCGGCGGCACCGGTGCGAACATGGTCCCTCCGCAACTCGTGGTTAATTCCGATTCGCTGCAGGTATGGCACTCTTTTTCAAACCAGGCCGCGGCAACGCAGTATTTAACGGCCAACCCCGGCCGGGAAGTTGACAGCATCTCCTATACGATTACTTCACCGACGGGAGTCGTTTCCTCCGCTGTCGCCGTTTTTTTGCTGCTCAAAAACGGCCATGAATATACGCTCTATCCCAATGACGGCTATATTCACTTCAACGATTCACTGATGTCGCCGACAATAGGCGACAACGATGTACTCGGTATTTATCTGCGGACGGGCAGTCCCAGCGCTCCGGGCCCTTCAGCACAGCAGAAGGGCTTTAAATCGGGAGGCAAGGCGATTCCCAGCTCGCTCTGGGTTCTGAAGGGGCCGCAGGACATAGCGGATTCGTCAACCGGCTCTCCGGATCGCTTCCCGCTCATGTGGCGCAATGTCTACCAGCTTCCCTCGTCGATCAACAACCTGTCGAGCTTCCAGATTCAGGTCTTTCACACCACGCCGGACAATGACGGCGACACCGATAAGACCGTTAAGAATAACCTCCTCATCGGTGATGTCATGGGGCTTACTAAAAGCGGTACCGCCCAGATCAGCCAGTCGAACATTTTCAACTTTACCGCCAAGGAACTGGTCATTCCCCCCTATGATGACAGCGTCAACGGAAACAACGTATTCGACAATCCCGCCCTCATTACGCCCTCCGGGACGGACATACGCGATTCCTTGATTTACCGCTTTGGTCCCTCAACCTCCATTAAAGCAATGCAGAGCTATGTTCCGACCTTCACGCTTTCCATGTCCGGATCCTCGAAGCAGACGGTATTCAACCTCGGGATCGGCGTTACCGAAGCCTCGGTCCGCGTCATGGCCGACGGGAAGCAGCTGCAGTCGGGCGTGGACTACTCGCTCAATGTCGACGCCGGTACTCTCGAACTGACCTCCCCTGCAGCCAGGGCTGCGACTAAAATCGAGATCAACTACCAGCGCGATGCGACGTTCGCCGCGGCGCAAACGCTGTTCCTCGGTGCACGGGCCGAAATGGCATTGCCCTTCTTAAGCGATAAGTCCCTCATCGGACTGAGTGTCCTTTACCAGAGTACCTCCATTGCGCAGGATATTCCGCGCATCAACCAGGAGCCGTATTCGAAGCTGCTCTTCGACCTGAACACCCACCTCGATTTCCAGCCGGCCTGGATGACCGCCCTTGTCAACAAGATTCCCTTTATCACCACCACGGCGCCATCGACGGCTACGTTCGATTTTGAGATCGCGCACAGCATCTGGAACCCGAATACCGATAAAAAGGCGTATATCGACGATTTTGAAAGCAGCAGCCAGGTTTATGCGCTCGGCCAGGCGTATAAAAGCTGGTATCAGGCCAGCACTCCCTACTCCCACGATTTCGACTCGACCGCAAAATATCCGCCGGCCTGGGACTGGTACTGGTTTACGCCGGTGCAGGCCGACGGTACCAACAGTGTGCTGCGCGATTCGGTATGGGTGCCGCAACCGGGGCAGGTCTATACCGGTAGCGATCAATATGAAAACGTTCTCCGGCTCCATGTTCAGCCCGCGCCGCATACTTCGGCTCTCGCCCAGGGGTACGCAAAGGTGAACCCCTGGGCGGGGATCATGTATCCCATTCCGGTAAGTCAGGCGAATCTGGTGAACGACCAGTATTTTGAAATTCTCCTGAAAACGCCCGGCGGTACGAAGGGGAAGGGCCGGGTCCGCATCCAGATGGGGCTCATCAACGAGGATCTCTGCGTCGATGGCGCCCCCCCGAACGGCTGGCTCAACAAGGAGGATACGAGTGCGGTCTGGCGCATCAATCATGACGCGAACCTCGACAATGGCCTTGACACAATACGTGACGTCCACAATAAGAAGCACTATATTCCCAACGCGACCAACACCGGCTATGATTCGGTTGTCTATGATGATCCTCGCCTCGATGGGGTCGATTTGAAAGCGTGGGGGACCGACCCTGCTCATGACGGCTACCAGCTGTACGATGAAAACAATGCCGGCAATTATAAATACGCCAGCCGCCTGCGGGGCGACGGCTGGGCCACCGCCTCGGAGGACATTTACAACGACGGCTCCTTCAATGCGGCACTTTCCGAACAGTACCATGAGTTCGTGATCGACCTTGCCGACACCACGACTCCGTACATCGACACGACCGCCAAGCTCGTGTCCGGGAGCGGCTGGCATTGCTATAAAATGCCGCTGCACCAGACCCTGACTACCACGCTTCATGGCGCCAGGCCTTCGTACAGGCTCCGCAACGAGGTGGGCGGCATCGGGGCCGACGACTGGAGCAACATCCGGATGGTCCGGATTGTCTGGGACAGCATCTCCTCGACCGTATCGTCCCCGTCGGCCCCGTACAGCGACCTGATCATGGACGACATCCAGTTCGTGGGCAACCAGTGGCTTGCCGTCAAGGATTCGCTCGACTCCAACGTCACGGTCTCGACGGTCGGCACTGCCACCGATTCGGCCTACCTGTCGAGCCTGAGCACGACCAAGCTGATCAACCGGCAGCTCGACCAGTCGAATGTTCTCGAGCCGGAATCGTCCCTGCTCCTCAATTTCTTCAACATCGGCCGCGGCCGGTCCGCGCTTGCGCAGAAAATCCTCACCTCCCAGCCGCTTTCGGTGGTCGCCTACGACAGCATAACCCTGGCGGTTTATGGGGACGGCGCCGGGCTCCCGACCGGCTACCCCGGCGTCGGACCGCTTTACAATGGTAAAATTCAGTTCGTCTTCCGGTTCGGCAGCGACTCCTCGACCTACTACGAATGCCGGCAGAAGCTGATGCCGGGCTGGAACAACTACGTATGCGTCAATTTGAAGAAACTGTCGGACCTGAAGCATGCATGGTTTACCAACCCGAATCACAATTCCGACTCCGCCATCGATACCATCGACGGCACCGGCACCCTCCGGATCGTGGCGCCCAAGGGGGGCCGGCAGCCCAACCTTGCGAGCATCTCGTGGATGGCGGTGGGAGTAATCCGCGATTCCACCGATACCACGACCGGCGAGCGGGGACAGATCTGGGTCGACGAACTGCGGGCCGTCGGCATCAAGTCGATGAGCGGGTGGTCGTCCCGGGTGAGCCTTTCGACCCAGTGGGCCGATGTCTTTACCCTGTCCGCCGACGTGAATTACCAGGGCGGCGATTTTGCCTCCATGACCGAAACGAAGATAAGCCTGGGGAATTCCACGCTCACCGACGATTTTCACCTGACCACCGGGCTCGAAAAATTCCTGCCAAAAGCGTGGGGTTTCTCTATCCCGATCGGCGGAACGCTGACGAGTTCGCTCACCCGGCCCCAGGTGGAGCCCAGCACCGACATTTACCTGACAAATTCGCAAGGCCAGCCCGACGGCTTCCTCAATATGGCGACGGCGATGATCAACCGGGTTTCGGGCAGGAACCTCATGTATACTCCCGCTACGGCCGGGGAGCATTATGAAACCTACTCCAACACGGAATCTTTTTTTACGAGTTATTCAAAGGCCTCCACCTCGACCAACCCGCTGGTGGATTTCATGCTCCAGCGCCTGTCGGCGAGTTTCAATTACAGTATGACGACCTCCGAGGCCCGGAAGGGACAGGTCAGCCTCGAAAGCGACAACGATTATGTGGATGTCGATACGACCTATTCCTATTCCGGTGGAGTCAATTACGACCTGTCTCCGAAGAACCAGGCAACCTGGACAAAGTGGAAGCCGCTCGAATGGGTCAAGGCGGCATGGCTTCCCGCAAGGCTCAAGGACATCGAGTTTAATCTCCTGCCGGACAAAATCACCCTCAACGTTGCCAATGTCAGTTATTCCACGCAGGAGCAGCGGCAATTCGAAGCGACTGTCCAGTGCAGCACCTATACCAAGGATCTGAAGCTCAGCCAGGGGATACAGATCGACTATACGCCGATCAAGCCGCTCATCGGCTTGTCGTACTCGCTTTCCCTGAGCCGGGACTTCCCCAACGATACTGCTATAGGGCGGGCTCACGGAGTTTTCAATTTTCTCAAGGAAGCTCTCCTCAAAGAGAATTCTAATCCGGTCTGGCGCGACTATTATATTCTCGAAAACGAACAAACGCGGTCACAGCAGTTCAAAGCGACCTTTAATCCCCAAATTTTCGACTGGCTCACCAGCACGGCCGACTACTCGGCGAACTTCTCGGGACAACTTACCAATTACGGGTCGGATACGACCCAGGATTTCATGAACACATCGGTGAATTCAGGGGTCAACTTCAACAGCGGTCTTACCCTCGCTCCCCTGTTCCACAGCCTTTCCGATATCAAGCCACTCACCAAGCCGGTCGCGGTCCTGAAAAGCGGCTTTGATTTCATCGGGTTCAACAGCATCAATTTCACCTATTCGGCGACCGGGAGTGTCACCAATAACGACCTCAATTCAGGTTTCCTTAGTTCGCAGAATATCAATGGGACGAATTTCATGGCCTACCAGCTGGGCTTCAGCGGCAGAAGCCTGTCCGACATAATTGCCGGTACCATGAACGACCGGACGACCCTCGGCGGTATGGACTTTCGCCGCCTTTTTGGCGACTCCAGCGAATATTACCAGAACGATTCCCGCTCGGTCAACCAGTCCTGCCAGTTTACCACCAGTCTGGCATTGCCGAAACCCATCGACATACAGTTCAATTCGATTTCGCTGAAATGGAACCGGCAGTACAGCGTTCGCCCGGATACTACCTATTTTGATACTACCTGGACCTACCCGGATTTCAGCGTCAGCGCGCAGAGCCATGTTCTGAACAACATCGTGCTCATCACCCGGTATGCTACCGGGTTAAACCTGACGTCAAGTTTGTCCCTCAAGAAGAGTGAAGAATCCTCCTCCACTCTAGGCGGGACGTCGACGACCGATACGGTGACGGGAATCACTAGCACGACAACCGGGGGAACGACCACATCCTCGACCCTCGACATGTCGCCCCTGGTAGGGATCGACGGCACGCTTAAAAAGTGGCCGGTCTCATTCAAGTACCAGCATACGATGAATCGTTCGAATACCGTTTCAAGTACCAACCCCCAGTCGGTCGTGCGCGACGGCGACAATCTCGATCTGAGTTACGAAATTTCGAAATCCACTGGTCTGGCAGCCCTGAAGATTTTCAAGTGGTCGATTCCGGTGCGCGGCAAAACCAGCCTGGGAATGACCTTCGAGAGGGACAATTCGACGACCGAAGTATCGGGCTCGGTAACGAGCGCCGTTTCCAACCTTTCCGTTACGCCGCACCTGTCCTACACCTTTACCGATAACATAACCGGCACCATGCAGTACAACTACCTTCGCGCCGAGCAGAACGGCGCGATCACGACGTCCAATACCGCCTCGCTCATCGCTGAAATTAAATTTTAGAGCAAAATAAAGAGGGGAGACCGCTACGAAGAAGAAAATTTTATTCAATGCCACTACCACGGAAAAACGAGTCGCACTGCTCGAGGATAGCAAGGTGGTGGAAATGGTTGTCGAACGTCCCGACACCTATCAGATTCTCGGGAATATTTATCGCGGCAAAGTTACCTCCATCCTTCCGGGCCTGCAGGCCGCCTTTGTGGAGATCGGCCTCGATCGAACCGCCTTCCTGCACGCGTCGGACATCGAGCCGTCGGTACTCCTCAATGAGGACGATGAGCTGCTGGAGCGCTACAGCAGGAACGATCCGTCGAAACGGCGCGCCGTTGTCCGCATTCCCATCGAAAAGCTTCTCGAAAAGGGTCAGGGAGTCCTGGTTCAGGTAATCAAGGAGCCCATCGGAACCAAGGGAGCGAAGCTGACGACCCAGATCAGCATTGCAGGCAGGTTCCTGGTCCTGGTACCGGACGCTGATTTCATCGGCGTCTCCAAGAGAACCAAGGATCTTAAAAAACGCACCCGGTTGAAACGCCTGATCGCACAGATCAAGCCGCCGGGCGTGGGCTTCATCGTCCGGACCATGGGTCTCAAGGTATCGGAGACTGAATTTATCCGGGAGATACACCTGCTTCTGGACCAATGGCGGACCGCCAGCGATGAGGCGCTCAAAGGCACAGGGCCGAAGCTCATCCACCGGGAAATGGGTATCACGACGAGGGTCATCCGCGATCTCTTTTCCGAGGAGGTCGATGAAGTTTATGTGGATGATGAAGATGATTACAAGGAAATTCAGAGCTATCTTGCCGCACTTTCGCCCGACCTCCTCGATCGCGTTATTCTCTATAAAGGAAACGAGCCGCTCTTCGATAAGTTCGATATTGAAAAAGATCTCGAACGCCTGCTTCGGCGAAAGGTCTGGCTGCGAACCGGCGGGTACATTCTTATCGACCGTACCGAGGCGCTGGTTGCCATTGATGTCAATACCGGGAGGAATGTCGGCAAGCATGCCCTCGAGCAGACGATTTATGAGACGAATATGGAAGCGGTCGGGGAGATCTGCCGGCAACTGCGGCTTCGCGATATCGGCGGGCTCATCGTCATCGATTTCATCGACATGCAGACTGCGCAGCATCGTAAGGCGCTTGAAACCAGCATGTACAAGGCGCTTGCAGCCGATCCGACCACGACCTCAGCCACGACACTGTCGAAATTCGGTCTCCTTGAAATAACCCGGAAGCGGGTGCGCCCTGAACTTCAGGAGTTCTACACCGACGTTTGCCACGCCTGCAACGGCCTGGGATGGGTATTCTCTCCGGAAACCGTGACTACGCGAATGGACCGCGATTTGCGGCGCATGACCTCGCGCAGGGGCGAAGTGCGCTTTGCGGTTCATCCGGCAGTGGCGGCATACCTCATGCAGGATTCCGCGCGCATCAAACATTTGCTCGAAACCGAGCATAAATGTACGCTCGTTATAGTGCCGGATGAGGAGCTCGACCAGGATGAATACCGGTTTCTCGACGAAGGGCTTGATCCTGGAGCGGGGAAAAAGTAGATTTAATAAGTTTTTGGCAAACTTTTCGAGGAGTTCCAATGTTTTCGATAATTGAGCATGCAGGCTTTCAGTACAAAGTGTCTCCGGGAGAAACCATCAGGGTTCCGCTCATCGATGCCGAAAAGGGCAGCGAAATTTCGATCGGCAGGGTTCTCCTTACATCCGATGGCGATGCCGTCGGCATCGGTACGCCATGCATCGAGAATGCAACCGTTACGGCAAGGGTAGTCGACCACGGCAAAGCCGAGAAAATTCTTATTGTCAAGAAAAAGCGACGCAAGGATTATCAGCGGGTGAATGGGCACCGTCAGCAGTACACGACCCTTGAGATTATTTCCATTAATGGTTCGGGCAAGGAGTAGGGGAGACTATGGCGCATAAAAAAGGCGGCGGCAGCAGCGTAAACGGCCGCGACAGCAATCCTAAGATGCTTGGTGTCAAGTGTTTCGGCGGCCAGCTGGTCAGCGCGGGAAGTATTATAATCCGTCAACGCGGTACCGTGGTCCATCCGGGTAAATTCGTCGGCAAGGGCAAAGACGATACCCTCTTTGCCGAAGCGGCAGGGGTGGTGAAGTTCAGCCGGTTTTCCGGTAACAAGAAGCGTGTTGAAATCGTACCTGCATAGTTTATTCGCTCGAATCCCGCAATTCTCATTGGCGGTATGCGTCTCCTGCATGCCGCCTTTTTTATTGCTAAGCCTCATAACATACTGTATTATTATTGGATGGTGTAACCCTTGCTCAACTGTGGAGCGGTGTATCGCCGTATAAGAGGTGTAGACCTCATCGAAAAGGAATGAACCTTGAGCGACCCTCACAAAGCAGCCGGATATTCATTGGCCGACCTGAACATGCCCAGCGACAGCGAATTACTCCATACCCTCCTCGATAATATGCCGGATTCGATCTATTTCAAGGACTTAAAGAGCAGGTTCGTCCGGGTGAATACCAACTGGCTTGAAAAAGCGGGTGTGAAATTAGATTCCGAGGCTCTCGGGAAAACGGATTTTGATTTTTTTACTCCTGAGCATGCCCGCCAGGCCTTCAACGATGAGCAGAATATTATCAAATCCGGCAAGCCCATGGTGGGTATTGAAGAAAAGGAAACCTGGCCCGACCGGCCGGATACCTGGGTCTCCACCACCAAAATGCCGTTTCGCAATAAGAAAGGCGAAACGCTCGGAACCTTCGGTCTCTCGCGGGATATCACCGAAATCAAGAAATATCGCGATGCGTTGCAGGCGGCCAAGGACGAATTGGAGGATCGCGTCAAGGAACGGACTGCCGAGCTCAGCGAGGCGAAATACAAGCTTGAACAGAACCTCGAACAACTCAAATTCCTCAATATTACTTCCTATGAGATGGTCCAGACTGTCGACATCGAGCAATTGTTCACGATTATCGGAACTGCATTCGCCTTCCGCTTTCCTCTTGTCCAGGCAAGTATCTGCAGCAGGAAAAAAGAGGGTTTTTCGTGTGTATGGGCGACAGGAGTTCTCGATTCAACGGAAGGCAGGGCACTTTCAGAGGCGGCACTGAAGCCGTTTCTGGCAAAAGACCTCCTGAGCCAGATTATCTTCGATGATTGGCGCGGGATATCCCACCTGTGCCTCGACTGGCCCCCGGAGTTGGCTGAAAATCCATGCTGGATCGCCATTCCGCTCGTTGCCGACAAGAAAACCATTGCCATCATACAGCTTTTCGTACCTCAGCACGGTCAAATAGTCTTTCGCCAGGAAAAGACGCTGCTTTCAACGCTCGCCGCCCATGCCGCGGCCTGTCTCTCCAATGCGATTCATTTCAAGGAGCTCGAGAGCAAGGCCCGCCTGGAAGGAGAACTCGAAGCGGCGCGCAACATCCAGCAGAGCCTTACTCCGCAGGTGATGCCCGTCATCCCGCATGTTAAAATAGCCGGCGTTTACCAGCCGGCCTATGAGGTGGGCGGCGATTACCTCGATTATTTCCAGTGCGGCGACGGCAGCTGGGTGGTGATGGTGGCGGACGTATGCGGGAAAGGGGTTCCGGCGGCACTGCTCATGACAATTCTGCGCAGCGTTGCCCGTGTCGAAGCGCGTTCGAATTTTACCGCAAAAAGCCTCCTCTGCGCAGTTAACCAATCCATCTGCTGCAATATCAATGAGCGATCGTTCATCACGGCGCTGTGCCTGGTAATAAGCCGCGATGGAACGTCCATGACCTATGCGCGGGCCGGCCATAGCAAGCTGCTCAAGCTCGAGGCGAGCCAGGGCACGATCATGCCCATCGACAGCAGCGGCATTGCACTGGGCATCATTACCGAAGCTGACGACTTTGCCAGGACACTCGACGAAGTCTCCATCCCGCTCACGCCGGGCAGCAGCTTCCTCGCCTACACCGACGGCGTTTCCGAAGCAAATGACGCCGCAAAGAATTTCTATGGTCTCCCGCGGCTTTTAAACATGGCCGTCAGTTCCAACAGCGGCACGTCCGATAGCATTCTTTCGGGGATTCTCTCGGATCTGCGCAGCTTCGTGAAAAACGAACAGCAGCATGACGATATAACGATGTTTGCGATGACGGTGAAGACCTGACCTTAAAAAAGTCCGATGCCTGGGTAGTAACTTATTTTCTAGACCCATGGCCATTGCAAATTCGCTCCCTTCCGCCGCCGTTCTCATGCCCAACTGGATAGGCGACCTCATCCTCGGCCTTTCGGTTGTCATGAGGAAAAAACGCGCGGACGGAAAAGAGATCAGCCTTATCGTACCCGATCGGCTCTGCGGCCTGACAACGCTTCTCTGCGACTTGCCGGTGATCCCCTACCGGCGCAGTGACTACCGGGAATTCTTCGGGACGGTGCATGCGGTGCGAAAGCGCTCCTTTTCCCGGCTTTATCTTCTACCCCACTCATTCTCCTCGGCGCTCTTCGGCTTTCTATCGGCTATTCCCTCGCGCCGCGGCATTGCCGCTGAAATGCGGAGCCCGCTCCTGACCGAGCGGCTGCCGCGTTCCGCCGCCTCCCGTACCCGGCATCTGACGAGCGAATATGCCGAGGTGCTCGAAACCGGATATTGCGATCCCGCGGAGTGGAAGGGTGTTGCGATCGACAAACCGGCGGAGTCGGGCGAAGCTATTGTACTTTGCCCGGGAGCCGCCTACGGCCCGGCAAAGCAGTGGCCGTATTTTGCCCGTCTCGTAAAGCTTTGTGAGGGCAGGCGATTCGTGGTTGTGGGAGACGACCGGGACTTCCCGATCGGGGAATCTATCGCCGCCGCAGCGCCCGATCGCGTGGTGAACCGGGCCGGTGCAACGTCGCTCGAATGCGTTGCCGCCACCATAGCCGCCGCCGCCCTGGTTGTCTCCAACGACTCGGGCCTGCTCCATCTTGCGGGCTTTCTCGGCACCCCCTGTGTGGGTATTTACGGATCGACCTCAAGTGTCTGGACTCGCCCGCTCGGCAGCGCGGTCAGGATCGCGCGCGGCGAATGCCGGCGCGCTCCCTGCTACGAGCGCACCTGTCCGGAAAAGCACTACAATTGCCTGGCAGGGATTACGCCCGAGCGGGTTGCAACGCTTGCAAACGAGCTGCTCGTATGACTGCATCGGTCCGACCCATGAAATTGTCGAAAAGAATCATCCTCACCGGCGGCGGTACGGCCGGCCATGTCACCCCGAACCTCGCGCTCATCCCGCTTCTCCGGCAGCATGGCTTCGCTATCCGCTACATCGGCACGTCAAGGGGAATGGAGCGGGCGCTTATTGCCCGGGAGAATATTCCCTTCGAGAGTATCCCGGCCGGCAAGCTGCGGCGGTATGCCGATATCAGGAATATCACCGATATCGTGCGGATCAAGCTCGGGTTCCTGAAATCACTGTATCTTATTGCGCGGCTCCGGCCGGACGTCGTCTTCAGCAAGGGGGGGTTTGTCGCCTGCCCGGTCGTCTGGGCATCCTGGTTGCTGCGGGTCCCGGTTATCGTTCATGAATCCGATATCTCCCCGGGCCTCGCCAACCGTTTGTCGCTGCCCTTTGCATCGCGGATCTGTTACAGTTTTCCCGAGACCGCAAGCCTTCTGCCGGGTTCAAAGGCGGTCGAAACCGGAATACCGGTCCGCAAGGAACTGCTTTCGGGTGATGCCGCTGCCGGGAGAGACCGCTGCGGGTTCACCGATGTGAAACCGGTCCTCATGGTAATCGGCGGAAGCCAGGGGGCGCAGGCGGTGAACGGTTGTCTTCGCGAGGCGCTTAATGTCCTCCTTCCCCGTTTCAATATTATCCACTGCTGCGGCAGGGGAAACCTGGCTGCGCCGCGGCAGGGCTATGCGCAGTTCGAATATGCCGACCGGGAGCTCGCCGACCTCTTTGCGCTCGCCGATGCGGTCGTTTCGCGTGCCGGCGCAACCGCGCTCTTTGAACTCCTCGCCCTCAGGAAGCCGGGCCTGCTCATCCCGCTGCCGCTCTCGGCCAGCCGCGGCGACCAGATCCTCAATGCCCGCTCCTTTGCCTCGCGCGGCTTCAGCCTGGTGCTGCCGCAGGAGCAGATGACCCCGGAAACGCTTATCCGGGGAATCGGCAACCTGTTTGAGGAGCGGATGACCCTGGTGGCCGGCATGAAGGAACAGGCGCCGCTTGATCCGGCAGAAAAAATTCTTCAGGTGATAGAGCAGGCGATGAAAAAGAAGTCTGACTAGTTGGACAGGTCGGACCTCTCCTGCGGCGAATAAAACGCATCAGTTATTTTACCGAAGGACC
Source organism: Fibrobacterota bacterium (assembly GCA_003164335.1). Lineage (GTDB taxonomy): Bacteria > Fibrobacterota > Chitinivibrionia > Chitinivibrionales > Chitinispirillaceae > BOG-1184. The sequence continues at coordinate 2,468 of PLTF01000153.1, read as the reverse complement.
CGGCTTCGTGAAATGCCGCCCGGCCGGGTTTAAGCGGCGCCGCACCGTTAAATCGTAATCCTTTTTGAATCCGCCCATGTCCGATAGGCCAATCAGTTCCCGTTTTCGCGCCGGTATTGCTGCAACAGCCGCAGGGTGTATCATGTCCCTTGCCCGCAACAATGCCGTGAGGCTTTTTGTCGTGCTCATCATTGCCGCTGCGGGCTGCAGGCAGGCGGCTCCTAAAACGGCGGGAAACGATTCGGCAGGGCAGCATGGGTCTGCGGACTCCCGGAATGTTTCCGGATCGGGCGCCCTCAATTTTGCTTCGATGTCGGCAATTCTCTCCCATGCGCCGCTCAATCTGGCCTGCAGTTCGGATACCATCCAATCGAGCCGGGGAAGGCTCGTTGTCTTTTGCAGCCTCGACACCGCACTGCAATCCTTTATCACCCGGCTCATGAACCAGTATCACCCCCGCTACGGCGCCTGCGCGGTCATCAACTCAAAAACCGGGCGCGTCCTCGCCTTCGCTTCGCACCAGGAGCCCGGCACGCCCCAGGTGGGCAGCCGCCTCTTCCTGCGCAATGTTTTCCCGGCCGCCTCGATTTACAAGACGATTACCGCGGCTGCGGCCATCGAAACCGCCCGGTATACAGTCGATACCAAGGTCCCGCTTTCCGGCAGGAGCCATACACTTTATAAATCGCAACTCAGGAAGAACATCGGTTCGTTAAAGGAAATACCCTTTGAAGACGCCTATGCCCAGTCGATCAATCCCGTGTTCGGCAGAATCGGGATGTACGGCATCGGCAAGAAAACCTTCGAAGAGTACAACGAGCGGTTCGGCTTCAACGCCACGATCCCCTTTGAGCTGCAGACCGATACTTCGAAGGTGATCGTGCCGGAGGATACCACCTACGAAATGGCGCAGCTCGCCTCGGGGTACAACCGCAAGACGTCCATCTCCCCGTTGCACGGCGCGCTCATTGCCAGTGCGGTTGCCGAGGGCGGGTTCATGCCCTGCCCGCGGCTTGTCGACAGCATCGTCGACAGCACCGGATCATGCCTGTACCGGTCGGTCGCTGCTGCATGGAAAACACCGATTTCCGACAGCACCGCCACCGAACTCAAGGCCATGATGGGCCAGGTCGTTGATTCCGGTACCGCCCGGAAGACCTTCCGGCTCCTTAAAAAATGCAACGGCGCCGATCTTCTTGAATGCGGCGGCAAGACCGGCTCCATCAAAGTCGACAGCCTCGGTAATATCGAATGGTTCATTGGCTTTGCAGTGAAGAAGGACGACCCGGACGGTCACCTGGCGCTCGCCGTGGTAACCGCCTACGGCGGCAATTTATCCGTACACTCCCACTTTATCGGTGCCGAAATTTTCAGGAAACTCCTCTGCCCGCCGGGAACCGAACCGCTCCGCCAGCCGCCCTTCGGCCGGGTTCGCACCACACGGCGCAAACACCATCCGGCCCAGAGCTCGAACTGATGGGGACTCTCCCGTTCCGTTCGGGTTTTGTCGCCCTCCTGGGTCGCCCGAACTGCGGAAAGTCAACGCTTCTCAATACTATCCTCGGGGAGGAAATTTCGCCGGCCACGCCGCTTCCGCAAACCACGCGGCAGCGCCTCCGCGGAGTTTACACAAGGGATACTATCCAGATCGTCTTCGTCGATACGCCCGGAATCCACAAGGGCGCGCACCGGCTCAACGATTCGATGCTCGGTGAGGCGAAGGATGCCGCCGCCGAAGAGGGAATCGATTGCCTCTGCTACCTCGTAGACCTGTCCCGGGAGTTCGGCGAAGAGGAGACGCTCGCAGCCGCGATTGTCGCGAATACCCGTGCTCCCCGCCTCATCGTTTTCAACAAGGCCGATATCTGCACCGACCTTCGCGAAACGATCGGAAGGTTTTTCGCGCGATTTCCCGATCTCAAGGAAACGCCCGCCGTCACGATAAGCGCCACCCGGAAGAGCGACGGGCAGCTCTTTCTCGCAGCGCTCGATCCCTTTATCAAGGAGGGTCCGCGCTACTACGACGAGGAAACGTTGACCGACGCCAGCATGCGGTTCTTTGCGGCCGAGTTCATCCGCAAGCACATCATCCTCGGGACCCGCGACGAGGTACCCCACGCGGTGTTCGTTGAGATAGAATCCTACAAGGAACTGCCGCAGCGGCACGAAATAAGCGCGGTGATCCATGTTGAGACGATTGGACAGAAGGGAATAGTCATCGGTCGGGGCGGGGCGCTCATCAACCGCATCCGCGCGGGAGCGGAAAAGGACCTGCGGATTATGGCCGGGTGCCCGGTGAAGGTGTCGTGCCATATCAAGGTAACGCCGCACTGGCGTGACGATCCGAGATTTTTGAAATCGGAATTCTTAAGAAGAAATTAATCCTGATAAGAGCTTCTGGTGGGGGAACCACTTAGGCGGTTCCCCCTGGCCAAAGCCTCCGCGCCCGCAAAGCCGGGCTGCGGGGT
>PLTF01000156.1 GCA_003164335.1 Fibrobacterota bacterium | reverse complement strand
GCGTGGAGATGATCATGCCGGGCGATAATGCAGAGCTTTCAGTCGAGCTCATCGGCCCCATTGCAATGGAAAAGGGGTTGAGCTTCGCGATCCGCGAAGGCGGTCGTACGGTCGGAGCAGGCGTTGTCACCGAAGTCATCGAATAAAACGTACCTGAACAATTTGTCGGACAGGAGGGCGCTGTATGCCCAGAGAAAAGATAACGCTTGAGTGTACTTCGTGCAAGCAGCGCAATTACGAGACGACCAAAAATAAACGCCTGCATTCGGGGAGGGTGGAATTTACAAAATTCTGCCCCTTCGAGCGCAAACGGACGGTGCATAAAGAAGCGAAGTAAGGGGTTGCGGGTGATGTGTAAGCGGCAGGCGACGAAAATAAGCTATATTAAAAGGTTTATAGGTCTGTAGCTCAATTGGTAGAGTAGCGGTCTCCAAAACCGTTGGTTGGGGGTTCGATTCCCTCCAGGCCTGTTGCTCTAAACATGAAGGCAATCATGCAGAAACTCATGCAATACCTTAAAGATGTGCGCTCGGAGATGCTGAAGGTCAGCTGGCCGACGTGGAATGAGCTTACCGGGGCAACGGTTCTGGTCATCATTCTGAGTATCATTATGGCATTATTTGTTTTTGCATGCGATCGTAGTCTCGGCTTACTCATGAAACTGCTTCTGCAGACCACCTGAGCATCTCAATTAAGGACGAAAAATGGCAGTGCGATGGTATGCAATTCATACCTATTCCGGTCAGGAAGGAAAAGTGTTTCAATTCCTGAACGAACTCATCCAATCGGGCGATTTGGGCGATAAGCTCACCCAGGTGTTGATGCCGACCCAGGATGTCGTACAGGTGAAAAACGGGAAGAAAACTAAGACGACCCGCAAGTTTTTTCCCTGCTATTTACTTGTTGAGATGGAACTGGGCAAGGAAACGATGCACGTGGTCCAGAACGCCTCCGGCGTCATGGGTTTTGTCGGCGGCAATAAACCGCAGGCGCTCAAGGATGAAGAGGTCCGCCGCATTCTCGGGCAGACGGAAAAGGTCACCCGCCAGCAAATTTCCGAAGTGCCTTTCGAGATCGGCGATTCGGTCAAAATCAAAGAGGGGCCGTTTAAGGATTTCGATGGTACCGTCGAGGAGATCCACCCGGAAAAAGGAAAGATCAAGGTGATGGTAAGCGTGTTCGGCAGATCGACGCCGGTCGAAGTTGATTTCGTTCATGTGAATCCAATCAGTTGATTTTAAAGGGAGCATATCGCTTTGGCTAAAAAAGTCGTAGCACAGGTTAAGCTGCAGATTCCGGGAGGAGCGGCAAATCCCGCACCGCCCGTCGGTCCCGCGCTCGGGCAACAGGGCGTGAACATAATGGAGTTCTGCAAACAATTCAACGCGCGGACCAAAGATGCAAACGGGATGATCACTCCGGTGGTCATTACGGTTTACTCCGATCGTTCGTTTACCTTTATTACCAAGACGCCGCCCACCTCCGTGCTTATTCTCAAGGAGCTCGGGAAGGCAAAGGGTTCGAGTGTTCCGAATAAGGATAAAATCGGTACCCTCACCAAAGCCCAGGTAAAAAAGATCGCCGAATTGAAACTGACCGATCTCAACGCCGCCTCCGTTGATGCGGCAATGAATCTGGTGGCTGGAACCGCCCGCAGCATGGGCGTTACCATTGAAAAATAGGTCTTGAACTACAGGCGTCGGGAGACGGATCGACAATGAAACACGGCAAAAAATATAATGCAACCTACCAGAAGGTAGACAAGACAAAAGAGTATGGTCTTGTGGAAGCCATTGAGTTCCTGAAGGCGAACACCCAGGTGAAGTTTGACGAGACGGTGGAGGTTGCCGTGGTGCTGGGAATCGACCCGAAGAAGAGCGAGCAGGCGGTGCGCGGATCGGTTGTGCTGCCGCATGGAATTGGAAAAACCGTTCGTGTCCTCGCCTTTGCGCAGGGTGAAAAAGAGATCGAGGCGCGGGAAGCCGGGGCCGATCACGTGGGTGCCGACGAAATAGCGAAAAAAATCCAGGAGGGCTGGCTTGAATTTGATGCCGTCGTCGCAACGCCCGACATGATGAAGGTTGTCGGCAGGCTCGGCAAGGTTCTCGGTACGCGCGGTCTCATGCCCAACCCCAAAACCGGCACCGTTACCATGGAAATCGGCAAGGCTGTCAGGGATTTAAAAAAGGGAAAAGCCGATTTTAAAATTGAAAAAGCCGGGATCCTGCATGCGGCGCTCGGCAAGCTTTCATTCGAGCCGCAAAAGATTGCTGAAAACACCCGGGCATTCATGGAAGCGGTGCTCAAGGCACGACCGCAGACCGCCAAGGGCGTCTACGTGAAGAAGGTGTACCTGACCAGTACCATGGGACAGGGGCTGAAAATCAGCCAGGAGAGTTTGAAGTAGCGCAGGGGAGTCCGCGCTCCGGCGTACGGCCGGTATCATGCAGTATCACTAGAGAGCATCACCACAGGAAAGCCTATGTCAACAAAAACCGAACGTACGCTTGCAATTGAAAAGCTTGAAAAGGAATTTTCAGGCGCTGCGGGAATCTATCTTGCCGATAATAACAAGATATCCGTCGCGCAGGTAACGAAGCTTCGCGTCGCCATCCGGAAAAAGGGCATGCGTTTCATCGTTGTTAAAAACTCCCTGGCTTCCATCGCGGCAACGCGGTGCGGCAAGGGGTCGATTACCGGATTTTTCAAAGGTCCGACGGCCGTTATCGTCGCGCCGGTCGATTCGTGCGCTCCAGCCAGGATCATCAGGGATTTTCAGAAAGACAACAAGGATCTTCTTGCCGTAAAGGCGGCCTATGTCGACGGTTCGCTGTTTTCCGCCGCCGAGGTGCTGAAACTTGCCGATATTCCGAGTCGTGAAGTATTGCTTGCACAATTCCTCGGTTGCCTGAAACAGCCGATGACAAGGCTGGCCGGCTCGCTTTCCGGGATTATTACCAAGCTGGCGGGAACCCTCGAAGCTGTCAAAGACAAAAAAGAGGGCACGCCGGCATCGGCATAAACGGTTATTAAACAGACATCAGAAGCTAAATTATCTTCCAACGGAGGTGTATGGTGGCTACTTTAACGAAAGAAGAAATCATCGATGCGATCGGCGGCATGACCGTCATTGAATTATCCGATCTCATCAAGTTAATCGAAACCAAGTTCGACGTCAAAGCGGCAGCGCCGGTTGCTGCAGCGGCGGCTCCGGCAGCAGGCGTCGCGGCCCCGGTTGAGGAACAGACCCAGTTCGATGTCATCCTCAAGACCGTCGGTGAAAAGAAGATCAATGTCATCAAAGTCGTTCGCTCGGTTACCGCCCTTGGTCTCAAAGAAGCCAAGGATCTCGTAGAAGGTGCCCCCAAAGCGGTAAAAGAAGGCGTAAGCAAGGAAGAGGCGGAAAAGGTCAAGAAGGAACTTGAGGAAAACGGAGCAACCGTCGAAATCAAGTAGAACCTGTTCCAGAGGCGTAGCGACGATTACGCAATTCTCATCTCGCACAGTGCTCTTCATCCTGGCACGGAGTCCGCGAATCCGGATCTCCGTGTCGTTTATTCATTTGGTTCAATCTGACAGCAATGCGATCATACCAAAGGGGTTGTTTGAATGGTAGAGCGAAAGAGCTATTCTCGGATTAAGCGGACGGCGGAGTTGCCGAATCTGCTCGAAATTCAGACGAAGTCCTATGAAGCCTTTCTGCAGCCGGATGTGCCGCCGCGCCTGCGTAAAAAGCAGGGATTGCATGGGTCGTTTTTAGGGTTGTTTCCGGTCAGCGATGTTAAGGGTTATTATTCTCTCGAATACGACGGGTACCGGCTGGGAACCCCGAAATATACCCTGAAAGAGTGTAAAGAGCGCGGCATGACCTATGCCTCGCCGCTCAAGGTCGATATGTCCCTGCTCGTTTTCGAGCAGGACGGCGAGACCAAGAAATTCCATGAAAAAATCGCCAATGAGGTGTATATCGGCGAAATTCCCCTGATGACCGAGCGCGGGACATTCGTCATAAACGGCGCCGAGCGCGTCATCGTCAGCCAGTTGCACCGTTCCCCGGGTATTACCTTCGATGAAGTCACCCATCCCAACGGCAAAAAACTGCTGACCGCGCGCATCATTCCGCAGCGCGGGTCATGGGTCGAAATCCTGCTTGACGTCGACGACGTGCTGACGGTCAATATCGACCGCCGTAAGAAAATGCCCGCTACCGTGTTGCTCCGTGCGCTTGGTTACGGCAACGACGAGGATATCATCGGTCTTTTTCACGATACGATCCGTTGCCGGACGACTCCCGAGGCAGAGGGCAAGGAGAAAATAGTCGGCAAAGTGAATGCCCGGACGGTTTTCAATGAGGAGTCGGGTGAAATAATCGTTGACGCAAACGAGATAATCACCGAAGAGCACTGGAAGAAACTGCTTGCGAATAAAATCGACTATGTCGAAATAATCAAGGATGTCCTGTTTCCTGAAAATATGGTAGTGCGCAATACGCTTGCCGCCGATCCTACCAAATCCGAAGAAGAAGCGCTTTTTCTCATCTATGCAACCATGCGGCCCGGCGATCCGCCCAACGTCGAAACGGCCCGAAATTTTATCCAGCGCCTTTTCTTTGACGACAAGCGTTACGATCTCGGGAACGTCGGACGCTACCGCATCAACACCCGTCTTGGAACCATTCCGCTTGAGGGATCGACGATCCTCATGCGCGACGACTTCGTTGCTGCCTTCAAATACATCATCGGCCTCAACGCCGGAGTCGGGTTCATCGACGATATCGACCATCTCGGCAACCGGCGGGTACGTTCGGTGGGCGAACTCCTTTCGGCGCAGTTTACCGTCGGTCTTACCCGCATGGTGCGTACCATCAAGGAGCGGCTCAGCCTTCGGGACAATGAAAATGTAACGCCGCAGGACCTTATTAATGCCCGAACCGTTTCTACGGTCATCCAGGCATTTTTCGGATCGAGCCAGCTCTCGCAGTT
>PLTF01000103.1 GCA_003164335.1 Fibrobacterota bacterium | reverse complement strand
CTTCCTGCCTTCTTCCTGCCTTCTTATTCACTCCCCTCCGCTATCTTATATATCAACGCTTCCGTCTCTTCCCACCCCAGGCACGGGTCGGTAATCGATTTCCCATACGCATTATCTTCCGGCTTCTGGCTCCCCTCCTCGATGAAGCTCTCGATCATGACGCCCCGTACCATTTTATGCAGGAGCGGTGAGTGGCGACGGGAGGCGAGAATCTCGCAGGCTATGCGGGGCTGCTCCTTGAACCGGCGGCCGGAGTTGTCGTGGCTGACATCCACGATAATCGCCTGGTTGGTATGGGTATAGTGACCATACAGCTCGGCCGCATTCATGAGGTGCTCGAAGTAGTAGTTGGGCAGCGGCCTGCCGTTGAGGTCGACCCCGCCACGCATGATGAGGTGGCTCAGCGGGTTGCCGCTCGTTTTCACATCCCAGCCATGGTAGGAGAATTCATGCTCCACCTGGGCAGCCCGGATGGCATTGAACGCGACGCTCAGGTCGCCGCTTCGTGGATTTTTCATGCCGACCGGAATGGTGAGACCGCTTGCCGTCATGCGATGCTGCTGGTTCTCGACCGATCGCGCGCCGATCGCCACATAGCCCAGCACGTCATCGAGGAAGGCATGGTTATCGGGATAGAGCATCTCCTCTGCGGCGGTCAGGTGCGATTCGCGCAGGGCGCGCAGATGCAGGCGCCTGATGGCGCGGATGCCCTCGGCCATATTCGCGGCGCCATGCGGATCGGGCTGGTGCACCATTCCCTTGTAGCCCGTGCCTGCAGTACGGGGCTTGGTCGTATAGATGCGGGTGATGATGACCACGCGGTCTTTTACCGCCTCCTGGACCTTTGCGAGCCTTCCGGCATAGTCGCACATGGCCTCCTCATCATGCGCAGAGCAGGGCCCGGCAATGAGGAGGAAGCGGGGATCGGCATGGGTCAGGACAGCCTTTGTGAGATTGTCCCGCTCGTTTTTGATCCGGACCAGCTCCGGGGTCAGCGGCTCGGCGGAAAGTATCTCCTCTACCGAGGGGATCGGGCGGATTTTGGTGAAGCTCATGGTGTCCTTTTTTAAAGGTATAGCAAAAAAAAGGCCCCGCACCGCAGGGCCTTCGGACTTATTTCGAACCGGTTCTGCAGTGCCTATTTTCCTTTTACCGTATAAAACCGGTAGACCGTGGTGGTAGCATAGGTCTGCCCCGGTTTCAGCTCGACGCTCGGCCAGTCCAGCTTGTTGGGAGAATCGGGATAGTGCTGGGTTTCGAGGCAGAAACCGCCGCGATGGACATACGGCTTGCCCGACTTGCCGACGAGCGTTCCGTCAAGAAAGTTGCCGGAGTACATCTGTATGCCGGGTTCGGTTGTCAGGACATCCATGGCACGTCCGGTCGCGGAGTCGGAGGCGGTTGCCGCCAGAACGAGACCTTTGGCACCCTTGCGATTGATCACCCAGTTGTGGTCGTACCCTTTGCCGAATTTCAGCTGTTCGTCGTCATCGTTGATTCGCGCACCTATTGCCGTAGCTTTGCGGAAATCAAACGGGGTTTTGGCGACGTCCTGGAGTTCACCGGTGGTAATGAGGGTCGAATCGACCGGCGTAAATTTATCGGCATAGAGCCGGATTCTGGTACCGAGGATATCGCCGCTGCCTTCCCCGCCGAGATTAAAATAGGAGTGGTGCGTCAGGTTGCAGATGGTCGCCGTATCGGTCGTAGCGGTATACTCGATCTTCAGCTCGTTTTTATCCGTCAGCCAGTAGGTAATTTTGGCCGTCAGGTCTCCCGGAAAGCCCTCTTCCCCGGCCTTACTCACATAGGTCAATTCGACGCCGACGGCATTTTTCGCCTTCACTTCCTTCGCATCCCAGAGCTGCTTGTCGAACCCTTTGACGCCGCCGTGGAGGTTGTTCGGCCCGTTATTCTTCGCCAGCGTATACTCTTTCCCTTCAAGAGTAAACTTCGCCCCGCCGATGCGGTTGCCGTACCGGCCGATCAGGGCGCCGAAATAGGGACACCCCTTCAGGTAGCCCTCGGACGTATAGCCGTCCACGGTCGTGAATCCAAGAACGATATCGCCCGGCTTGCCGTCTTTATCGGGAACGATAAGCGAGGTAACGATGCCGCCGTAGGTGGACACCTTCATCGCAACGCCATGGTCGTTGGTGAGGGTGTAGCAATCGACCGACTTCCCGTCCACGGTGCCGAAGGGCGCCTTCTCGATGGTAAGCGCCGATGCCGCCATTCCGAATCCCGCCCCTGCAATTGCTGCCATGGCAAAACTCCTGGAAATAAGTTTAGCGTTCATGCTGTCTCCCTGTGGAATTGAACCGTCTGCTTTCGGAGGTACCGGACATCCCGATAAAAAGGGCGATAAGATACTCTTATCGCCCTCCGGTCGTCCTGTTTCAGTATTATTTCTGGGATTTTACTTCGTTCGCAATCTCAGGATTCTGCGGATCGAGGGTCTTCGCCTGATCCAGCTCCTGCTTGTAGGTTGCGGCATCGTTTGAAGCCTTCGCCACCCTGGCAAGGCCGAGATGCGCCAACGCCAGCTTTGGATCGATCTTCAGCGCCTTTTCATAGAACTGCTTCGCCCAGGGCAGGTTCGACTGCAGCATATAAATATTGGCGCGCTCCACCATGGCCGGGGAATAATTCTGATTGAGATACAGGGCTTCCTTATACGTTTCGTTGGCCTCATCGTACTTCTTCTGGGCCACCTGGATCTTGCCGAGGATCATGATCGCGTCCAGGTTCTCGGGATCGGATGCCTTGATCGTCTCCACGGCTTTGGCCGCATCCCCGTATTTGCCGACCTCATACTGCGCCCTGGCCAGCTTCAGGAGCAGCGCATTGGTCTGGTGTTTGGCAAGCAGGTTGTTTATTTCGACGATTGCCTGCTGGTAATTGCCGCTTTCAAGGTAGACATCGACAAGAACGGCGCGCAAGTCGTCGTCGAAATTCCCCTTGGTGGCATTGCTGATCTTTTCGATCATCTTCGCGGCATCGTCACGACGCTTATTCTGCAGGTAGGCGCGCGCAAGAAGCGTCATGGTCCGGGGATCGTCGGCCTTGAGGGTATTCGCCATTTCAAGGAAAACCAGCGCCTGGTCGGGCATCTGTTTAGACAACAGTGTCTCGCCGATTTTCAGGATCGCTCCGGCATTGGTCTTATCGAGGCTGATATATTTGCGGAACGCCTTGAGCATTTCGGTTCCGCTGTTCATGGTCGCATAGAGCTGCCCGAGGTCGAACCAGACCTGCGGAACGGTGTCGGCCAATGCCGCGCACTGTTCCAGATACTTGACACCCTTGGCTGCGGTTGCCGGATCCTTGGCATAGGTATTGCCAAGCTTGAAGTAGTTCCGGTAATCGCCCGGATATGCCTTGATATTGTCCTCGTACATCGTAGTCGCCATGGCCGGATCGATGCTTTCGTAGGCGACCGCACGCCGGTAGGCCGCATCGGGATCCTTCACACCCGGCAATCGGACATAGCTGTTGAGCACATCGGCGGCCTTCTTTGCATCGCCGTTCTTTTCGTAGGCAACGGCCAGCGCCTTGTAAGCAGTAGCGCGCAAACCGCCGATTTCTCCCTTTGCCAGGCGCAGTTTTTCCAGAACGGTCATCGCCGTCGCCAGATTACTGGTCTCTATGGCGGAGAGTCCGTATTCGGCGAGGTACTCCGCCGACTCGTCATTCTTTACCAGGCCATAATACTTGAACGCTTCGTCATACTTCTTTGCGCCGAAGGCCGCTTTTCCGACGATCTTGGCAATAGCCGCATCGTCCGGGTATTTGACGAGATACTTCTTATAGGCGCTCAGCGCATCGTCGGTTTTCTTCTGCTGCATATACAGATCGCCGAGGGTCTTGTACTCCTTGATTTCCGAGGAGTTCATGGCCAGCGCCTGCTCGTACGAAACCGTCGCCGCGGCGATCTTACCGGTCTTTGCCTGGCAGTCGGCAAGGCTGAACATCAGGCCGGTATTCTTGGGATCGGCATCCAGAGCCTTACCGTACAGCGGAATCGCCTGCTCCCAGCTGCCTGCCTTGTGGTACAGGTCGGCCAGCTCCGCAAACATCTCACCGTCAGCCTCGTTGGCGGCAATAGCACCCTTGAGCGCGGGAACGTGATCCTCGGGCTTGCCGACCTTCAGCACGAGATCGACATACCTCTTGTAAAATCCCTTGAGGTCGGGGTTCGCCTTGAGGGCAGCCTGGTAGGCGCTAAGCGCGCCGAGTAAATCCTTCTTGTCGTACAAGAGGTCGCCGAGAAGCTTCTGGGCATTCGCGTCGGTCGGCATGAGGACGACATACAGCTTGAGATAGGTGATAACTTCGTCCGGCTTGTTGAGTTTGCCGCTGATTTCGTAGATGGTCTTGAAAACATCGGCATCCTTGGGCGTCAGGGCGGCAAGCTGCTTGAAGGTAGCGAGTGCGGTCGGGAGATCATTGGCCGCATACGATGCCTTTCCGTATATCTGCAGGAATGCGGCGGTTTTGGCTTCGTCGCCGGTCACCATGCCGAGATACTTCTTGGCCGCCTCATAATCCTTGGCCTTATATTCCTGCTCGCCGATATACTTGGCGAGCTTGACTTCCTTCGGATTTTTATCGACGAACTTTTTATAGGCGCCGATCGCAAGGTCGGTTTTCCCCTGCGCAAGATACAGGTCGCCGAGCGCCTTATAATCCGTAGAAGCTCCACCCATGGCGAGCGCCTGTTCATAGGTCAGCTCGGCAGCGGCAGCATTGTTGTTCTTGACCTGACATTCGGCAAGAGCCGAGAGGAGGTCCGAGTTTTTCGGGTCGAGCTGCGAGGCCTGTTCGAACATCGCGGCGGCCTTGGCATACTGCCCCTGCGTGCGATAGATATTCCCAAGCCGCGTATACATGCCGACATCCGCTTCTCCGGCAGCAATCGCTGCGGAAAGGACGGCGACGATTGCCGGCTCGTTTCCTTCCTGGACCACCAGGTCGGCGTAGCGACGGTAGAACCCTTTGGCGGTCGAATCGGCTTTTACAAGGGCACGATAGGCGGCAAGCGCACCGGGACGATCCTTCCGGTCGTACAGAAGATCGCCGAGCGTTCTCTGCGCCAGGGCGTCCTGCGGCTTCAATTCGGCATATTTCTTCAGGTAGACAAGCGCCTCATCCTTGGTACCGCTGCGAAGCGTCAGTTCGTACAGGGTATTGAAGACCTCGGCATTCAGCGGCATGGCCACCGCAAGTTTCTTGTAAATTTCCAGCGCCTTGGCATCATCCTTGGCCTGGAAGCAGGTATTACCGTAGATCAGGAGGAACTGGGATGACTGGGCGTCCGGCCCGCTGACCATGCCGAGGTATTTGACCGCTTCGGGATAGTTCTTCTGAGCAATGGCCTGTTCGCCGATAAAGCGGGCAATGGCATTGTCCTGATTCTTTTCGAGATATTTCTTATACGCCCTGACCGCTGCATCGGTTTTCTTAAACTGCATGTACAGATCACCGAGCGCCTTGTAATCCTTGGTTGATTCCGGATTGATAACGAGCGCCTGTTCGTAACTGACGACCGCCCCTTCCGCATTGCCGTTCTTTGCCTGACATTCGGCAAGCGAGGAGAGCAGTGCGCCGTTCTGCGGTTCGAGCTGCGAAGCCTGCTCGTACATCTGGATGGCCTTGGGATAGTTATTGGCTCCCTTATAAATGGCCCCGAGCTTGGAATACATGGCGACATTCGCTTCCTTCGCGGCTATTGCACCGTTCATCGCCTCGACCAGCTCGGCAGTCGTGCCGAGGGTCGATACAAGGGAAACGTATCGTTCATAAAAACCCCGTGCAGCCGGGTTTGCCTTGAGGGCAGCCCGATAGGCTGCCAGGCTTCCCGGGAGATCCTTGAGCGTGTACAGAAGATCGCCAAGCGCAAGAAGCATCGTATCGTTGGCCGGCTGAAGCTCCGTGTATTTCTTGAGGTAATCTGCTGCAGCGGGAAGCTCATTGTCCTTCTTCGCGATTTCGTATAACGTGCGAAAGGGTTCCGCATCCTTGGGCGAAAGTACGATGAGCCGCTTGAACAGCGCTTCGGTCTTCTTGAAATCACCAAGCTGATACGCCGCGGTACCGTAGCGCAGGAGGTAATCGGGCTTTCCCGATTCGTCACCGGTGACCTTGCCGAGGTAGACAACGGCATCCTTATAATTCTTCTGGTCGAATTCGTAGTCGCCGACCATCCGGGCAACCCGCGAATCCGCCGGCGCCTTTTCAAGGTAGCGTTTGTAAGCCGCAATCGCCGGCCCCTTCTTACCCTGCTGCAGATACAGGTCGCCGAGCGCCTTCTGCTCCGGGGCATTGCCCGGTTTGAGCGCGGAAGCCTGCTCGTAGGAAACGATCGCTTCGGATCCTTTCCCCGACTTTGCCTGGCAAGAAGCCATTGAAGATAGCGCGTCGAAATTCTGGGGGTTGATCAGCAGCGCCTGCTGATACATCTCGATGGCCTGGGGATAGAGGGCCTGCTTCTGATAGAGACCGCCGAGGGTGAAATAAATCATCTCGTTCCCCTCCCCTGCCTTGACCGCAGCGGAGAGCACGGAAACGACGTCCTGGTCAGGCGCCTTGAGCATGATGATGAGCTCGGCATATTTCTTGAAAAAGCCCTTTATCTGCGGGTCGGATTTGAGTGCGGCGCGATAGGCGGCAAGCGCACCCGGAAAGTCCTTGCGATCGTACAGCAGATTCCCGAGATCGCGCTGGGCCGTTGCATCGGTAGGAACGAGTTCTACATACTTTGAGAGGTAGAGCACCGCATCGCTTGAATTCCCGAGTTTGGTGGAAATGTTGGCAAGGTTCTTCACGATGGCCGCATCGCGGGGTTCGAGTGCCATAAGTTCTTTATAGGTGGCGAGGGCATCGCGGAGGTTATCGGTCGACAGGGCGTACTTGGCATACCGGGTCCGGGACGTAACGTCGTTCTTGTCGAGCGACATGATGGTCTTGTCGGCCTCGGCCAGCATCGTCAGATCGCCGGTCTTCTCGTAGCACAGCGCAAGGTGGCCCCACAGCTCCTTGTCACCGGGAGACTGTTTGACGATTTTTTCCAGGAGCTTCTGCGCCCCGGCATAGTTTTTATCACTGATGTAAATAAGAGCGAGTATCCGCTGGGGCACGGTGAGGGATGAATCGTAATGGAGAGCGGATTCGGCCGCGTCCCGCGCAAGGTCGTACTGCTTCGTTTCCCATGCCGCCTGGGTCATCCCTTCGGCGGCGGGCGCGGTGGGGTCGAGCATGAAGCTCTTCTGGAAGTAGCGCAGGGCCTCGGCACTGTGGTGGATCTTCAGGTTATATTGGCCAAGGGCAAGTTGGATCCTGGGATTATTCGGCTGCAGGCCAACGAGTTTTTCCTGGATCGCCTGCGCCTTGTCCGCGCGCCCCATCGCGGCATAAATTTCGGAGAGCCGCGCGTAGGCTTCAACGCTCTGCGGGTTTGCGGCAATGACGTTATCGAGGTACGGAATCGCCTTTTCCCTGCTACCCATGCCGACAAGGGCATCGGCAATGAGGAAACTTACATCCGGTACAATCTTTCCCTGCGGATCGGCGGTGTACACCGGCTGGAGCTCTGCAAACGATTCGGCGAAATTTTTCGTCTTCAGGCAGTAACGACCGTATTCTGCGCGGGCAAGAAGGGCTTCCTTCTGCGTAGAAGGCCCGAACTTCGCGATTGCGGCGCTGTAGGTCTTCATGTAGGCTGCTTCGCTCGCCCCGCTTTTTTCCTGGCTCTTTGCATATTGATAGAGGTCGATTGCCGTCATCTGGGCCGGGTCGGCCTTGGCGTAGGCATCGGCGCAGGACTGGAACTGTTCCTGGGCGAAATAAATCCTGGCAAGTTCAAGCCCGGCTGAGCCGCGGGCGGTCGCGGCATCCTGGGAAGCGATCCGCAGGTAGGCGATGGCGGAATCGAACTGTTTCTGCGAACGGTAGCAGGCGGCGATCATCACCGCGGTTTCAGGGGAACCCTTCTTGCTCATGAGCGTCTTGAGGAGCGGCAGGGCATCCGCATAGTTTCCTTCTTTATAGTAAATCATGCCGAGTTCGCGATTCGCAACCGCATTGGAAGGGTCGGATTTGACCACCTGTTGGAGAGCGGCCTTCGCTTCGGCCGGTTTGCCGAGTTCGATGGAGGCGCGGGCGAACTCCCAGCTGGCTTCGCCGGTTGCCTTGATATCCATTGCCTTTTTGGCAAGGTCAAGGGCGGCTTCAGGCTGTTTCAGGCCGTTGTACAGGCGGGCGGCGCCAAGGTAGGCATCGTAATTCTTACCGGAGCGCAGCGAGACCATGTAGCAGGCCATGGCCTTTTCATTCAGGTTCTGCTTTTCGTAGGCGATACCGAGCTTTGCCCAGATATCGGCGTCGCGTGTGGCGACCGGAATATTGCCTTCGGCATATTTGACGGCATCGGCATAATTTCCGGCGGATAGCAGCCGATCGAAGGTCTCGTCGCCAAAGGTCGCCCATGAAAGTACTCCCAGAAATAGTAAGCCTTTGCAGGCCAAACGATTCATTCCTCGCCTCTTCATAAGTGATCCTCCGAAAGTATTGGTCGCAAAAAAAACGGATGGATACCGGCAGGGCTCTATCCCCTGCAAGCTGATCTGCAATTGTATCCTATAGCCTGGAATTCGGCAGCATGAAAATGAGCGTATCGGCACTCCCGACGCTCCCATACATCCGGGATGTTCGCCGGCAAGAATTCTTATAGAAATTAATTGAATATACAATAATTGGTTTCAAGAACCAAAACAATAAAGCGAACCTCCCCTGCCGACCGGACCGACAGGGGATTGCCGCCCTGCGGCGCAGGGGACCCAAAGAGGAGAGAATATATTTTTAGGCTTCATGAAAAGCATCATTTTGATTGGAGCGGCCCTCGGCATCGCACTGTGGGTTCCCCCGGGTTTCAGCGCATCGGTGAACGAGCGGCCTTCCGATAGTTCGTTGCCTATCCCGGTTACCTCCTCTGCAGCCGATTCCGACACCCTGAACGACACGTCGGCCTCCGGAATACCGCTCTTCTCCAGGGACACCGCTGCCGGAGATACGGGCTACATTGACTCCCTGCATGCAGTGCACCTCTTCGACTCTGCGGCAACGCTTCCCGAAGACACGGAGCCGATGCGCATTGATTCCCTGTATCAATCCGGCCTCCCGGTCGACACCCTGCCGCCCCGGCCGGTGCCGAAGATAAGCGAAAATCCCGCGCCACAAAAGGCAGCTCCCCTGCTCTACCCCGGCATCTCCCTGGAACAGCATACCCTCGCAACGCAGATGCTTGCCTGCTACTATAATCTGGATTGGAACGGGGCGGACAAGGCCGGCAAACGACTCTTGCGCCTTGAAAAAAAGAGACATCTGCCGCCCCTCGGGAGTCTCCTTCTCCTGGGCATGCGGGTCCTGCGGATCCAGCAAGGCGAATACGGGTCCGAACGGGAGAAGAAAGATTTGCTGGAGGACATCAAAAAAAACGCGGCACGAGGGATTGAACTCGCCGATCCCGCCAACTACCCGGATTCCTGCAGGGCAACCAATCAATTCATCATCGGCGGAATCAACGGGTTTGTCGCAACCCTCGACATTGAAAACAGCCCGGTCAGCGCCGCCATGAGCGGATTTTCGGCACTCAAGCATCTGCAAAAAGCCATTACGCTTGACAGTTCGTTTTACGATGCCTACCTCGGCATGGGAATGTTCAATTGCATCCTGGCAAAAGCGCCCTTTTATGTCAGAAGCGCCCTTACCATCATCGGAAAAAACGTCTCCTTCTCCCGGGGATTGACCTATCTGCGACTCTGCGCCGGCCGCGGCTGCTATGCCGACGACATTGCGAAGTTGTACCTTATCGAGTTTCTCTCCCCGTATTGGGGCAGTGAGGCGATGGAAAAACAGGAAATCCTCAATGCTCTCGAACGGAACTATCCGCAGAACCCGTATTTTGTCTTCCTGGATCTCGACGAAAACCTCTGCTTCCATAAGCAGGCGGTATTCATTTTTTCCTACAAGAGCCGGCTGAACCGGCAGATATCGCGGTTCAGGACTGCGGAATATTTCGCGAAGCAGTATGCAAACCTGGTGAAATGGCAATATCTGCTGATTGACCCCTTTCCCGCCTCGGGTGTTTCGCCGGACACCTCAATTGCCATGGGCGACTTTTCCTACTACCCGGTATTCCTCCAGGCGCTTCGCGAAAAGTACCTGCTGGGGAGTGGCGGCCAGGACAGCAAGTCCGACCTGGTCCGCCGCCAGCGATATATTAAATCCCTCGGCGCGTCGGCCTCGAAAATGCTTGCCGCCACATCCATGCCCGCATCCCGCCGGAATTTTTTCCAGTGGCACATCAGGGATGCCCTGAACTCCAAGGAAAGCTCAAAAGAATAAGATCTGCATTTTGTTACTACTCAGGTGGGGGAACCGCTTCGGCGGTTCCCCCTGGCCAAACCCTCCGCGCCCGCAAAGCCGGGCTGCNNCATTAGGTAGAAAAAACACTGGAAAGGCTGCGAAGGCAGTGCATTTCTCTCATTTAAGTCTATATCCAAAAAATTTTCTGTGGCATAGCAATTGAATTTTGATTTTTTCGCAGAGGCTTGTGGGTCC
>PLTF01000043.1:1230-15304 GCA_003164335.1 Fibrobacterota bacterium | reverse complement strand
TTTCCGCTTTTCCAGTGTGTTTTCTACCTAATGTGAGCGTTGCGGGAGTGGGTGAGTCGGAGACGCGGCTTTGCGCGGCTCCGACCAGGGGGAACCGCCTTAGCGGTTCCCCCACCAGGGTTTAGCATTAAGCTCGGTTCCCCCAACAAAGCAAATACATCAAAATCTCAAACGCATTGAAATCTCATGCCGATACATCAAAAAACCACCATCACTACTGATAACGGCAAAAATGTCGAAGCCATCGCCCCGATTATTATTTCCGCAAGCCGGTCCACCGATATCCCCGCATTCTACGGTCCGTGGTTTATCAAACGGCTCGAAGCCGGTTACGTTCGCTGGATCAATCCCTGGAACGGACGATCGACCCATGTTTCGCTGCGGGAAGCGAGAGTGATCGTGTTCTGGACCAAAAATCCTGCACCGCTTCTGCCGCTCCTGGGCGAGATCGACCGCAGGGGTATCCACTATTATTTTCATTTCACGCTCAACGATTATGAATGCGAAGGTCTTGAGAGGAGCCTTCCTCCCCTTACCGAGCGGATTGAAACCTTCAAGCGGCTTGCCGGCTTAATTGGCCGCGAACGCGTTCTCTGGCGATTCGATCCTTTGATTGTGACAGCCGCCCTCAGCCCGGAAGAGCTTCTTGTCAGGATCGTAAAAATCGGCGACCGGATAGCGGGGTACACCGACCGCCTGACCGTCAGTTTCCTGACCGAATATGCAAAGGTGAAGCGTAACCTCGGAAGGGCGGGAATCGCCCCGGTGGGTCTGGACAGCGTGGATAAATACCTTTTCCTCGACAGGCTTGCCGGTTATCTGGCGGGCTGGAACATCTGCGGATTCACCTGCGCCGAGGGGACCGGCGACCGGAGCCCCGGCATGAGCAACGGGAAATGCATAGACGATAGTCTCATGCGGCGGTTGTGGGGCGGCGACCTGCGCCTGGCCGGCTTCATCGACGCATGCGCCGATACAAAGGACACCGGCCAGCGCCCGGGTTGCCGATGCATCCCGAGCAAGGACATTGGAAGGTATGACACCTGCGGCCATGGGTGCTGCTACTGCTATGCGAACGCCTCTCCGGACATTGCCGTCGCCGGTGTCGCCACGGCCGCCGCAGAGGCCGATGCGATCATTTGACCAGGCATTCCACCAGGTATATCTACTCTTCGAACATCTCCTCGCCGCCGCCGCCGGCGCTTGCTTCCATATCATCCTCGTCCATGCCGGATTCGGAGGCCGCAGCACTCCACTGGGGCAGGGCGGCTTTTGCGGATTGTTTGGAGCCATGATCCCGCGAGGCATAGTGGGAGAGACTGCTGCGCTCGGGTTTTCCTCTTCCGCCCTTCGATTCCAGGAACGCTGCTGCTTTATCCTGATTCATATGATAGGCCCGGGAAACGGCGGTTTCCTCAAGCTGATCGACGGCATTGATCTTTGCTTCATTGGCCAGGAGTAATTCGATAATTTTCACATGGCCCTGTTCCGCAGCAAGCATGAGCGGGGTAGTTCCCTTTACCTTTCCCCGGGAATTCACGGAAGCCCCTTTTCCGATCAGGTAGGTAGCCACCTGCAGATGCCCCTCTTCGCAGGCGCGCATGAGCGGCGTATAACCGGCTTTGTCGGCAAGATCGACCTGTGCTCCCTTTTCCAGCAGGAATTTGACCACATCGAGATGGCCGGCCCATACTGCCTCAAGAAGCGGTGTCCTGCCGCTCCCATCGGCCGTATTGACGTCGGCCCCTTCGGCAACGAAACTTTTAACTCCTGCGAGGTCTCCTTTAGCGGATGCCCGTAAAAGGTTCATAAATGCATCTCCTTTGAACAAATCTGTGGTAATACTATCCGCAGCGATGAGAGGGGGCTGTCTGCGGTTCGGATTCAGGACCGTAAGGCCTCAAAAACGTTGTAAAAATAATTCTTCACCCTCTCCTCATGGCCACCGTAATAAAGTCACGATCCCGATACCCGCTTAAAAAAATAGCTTTTTCAGGGTAACCTGGAAGCTCGACTTGACTTTTCACGCGGCCCTGCTATAGATTAAATACTTATCGCACAGGGAACTCAGGTCTTTTCACCGTCACCAAGGAGGAGTTTATGGCAAAAGGCATGGATAAAGGGGTCTCCAAATCAAACAAGCCGAAATTAACCGCTAAAGAGAAATGGGATAAAATTAAGGCGAAGAAAGCCTCCAAGTCAGGACCCTCAGTTTAGGCCTGAACCAGATCTTTATAAGAGGAGCCGCAAAGATCCGACCGCTTCAATCAGCTGTTATGATCTTTGCGGTAATTCTCTCCTGCGCTCAGGGGGGAGAATGCGTTTGACGAGCTGACGCCGAGTGCATCATAAATCCGAAGGCATGCACGGGAACGGTTCAGCGTGTAAAAATGAATTCCCCGGGCTCCGTTGTCGATAAGATCCCGCACCTGCTCGGTAGCCCAATGGATGCCGACTTTTTCGAAGTGGTCGTCGCTGTCCGTCCTGCTCAGGGCTTTCAATAAACGCGCCGGATACCTGCTTCCCGCGGAAAGGTCCGCCATCCGCAACATGGTTTTTCGCGAAGTAATCGGCATGATACCGGCAAATATGGGAATCGCTATCCCGGCGATCTCGCACCGCTCGCAAAAATCGAAGTAGTCGTGGTTATCGAAAAAAAGTTGCGTGCACATAAAATCCGCACCGGCATCGACCTTCTGCTTCAAATATTCTATCTCTTTGAGCCGGTTCGGCGTTTCGGGATGCCCTTCCGGGTAGCCGGCCACGCCGATGCTCATTTCCGGGAAATTTTTCCGGATAAAATCAACGAGCTCGAACGCGTAGCTGAATCCGTTCTCTGGCTTGACGAAGCGCGCTTCTCCCTTCGGCGGATCGCCCCGCAGGGCCATGATATTTACAATGCCGCTCTCCCGGTAATTCTCGAGAATGTTGCCGATTTCGGTCTGCGACGAGCCCACGCAGGTCAGATGCGCAACGACCATCAGGTCGGTTTGTTTTTGAATCCGCATGACTAAATCGCGGGTCAATTCGCGGGTTGCCCCCCCTGCTCCATAGGTGACGCTTACCCAGTTCGGTTTGAGCGGCGTAAGATCGGCAATGGTCGAAAAAAGCTGGTCCGAAGCTGCCGCATCCTTCGGCGGGGAAAACTCAAAACTGAAAACAATCCCGCTTTTGCTGAATAATTCCATGAGACGCATAAAAGGCGGATCTCTCCCTTGAGGGTATCGTAGATGGCTTTTACCATCTACAAAAATAAGCCCCTCCGCACGAACGGTGGGAGGGGCTCGTAAACCGCGACGAAGCGAGGTGCCGGGAGGCTGTTATCCGTGCACGACGCCGATATTGGCAATAGCCTTCTGGTCGCTGTAACTTTTCTTGCCGGATCCCGCATAGTGCAGGTTAATGACGACCCGGTAAACACCCGGAGCTACCGTCATGCCGCGGCCATTGACGCCGCTCCAGTAGATCGCGGGCCGCACGATGTTGCCGGTGCCGGTAAGGTTTGCGACCAACTCGCCGCCGCTCCCGTTATCAAGCATCCACCCGTTACTGGTGTAATAAATAAAACGGGTGTTTTTGCCGGAAATAACGAGGTTCCCGAGAATATCGTATATAGCCACAGACGCCTGCACCGTAACTTTAGTATCGCCGGTATCCGGCACCTGCACATCAAAGGTCATCTGCACGCCTCCCCCATTATTGGTAGTCACCGGGCCGGCGCTGCTATTGCTGTTATCCTGAATCTGGAGACTCGAACCTCCGCTCTTCGAGCCGCCGGGATGGCGCATGGGGTTTGGTGAAACGATGACCGGGCCTGCCGGGGGTGCATTATAGGTAAGGGGCGCCTTCCGGTTGTTGGCGGCGGGCTGATTGTTATAATTATCGCTGACTAATGGCGTGCCTCCCGAATAGGTATTCGCCGAATCGATGCTGAAGTAGTGGCCCAGTGTCAGATTGGTGTCGTTAGCCATAAGGAATACCGCCTGGGTGTCGTTTGGAAACAGCGATAAATATTTAATTCCGCCCAGCGTTGCCGAATCCCTGACATAAACGCTACCGCCGGTGGTCGAGTCCCTGCTCCAGACGTCGAAGAGCTGCCCAGGAACATAGGCCGCATTGTTCGGCGTCAGGTTTCGTATCGGCTCACTGAAGGTAATCGTCACCTGGTCCTGCGTATTACCGGCATTTGAAAGCTTCTGCTTTACCACCCTGGAAATGACCGGTCCGGCGCCGTCCAAAGCGGTAATCGAGGTATCGCCGATGCCCGCCGGCAGTATGCCGGACAAGCTAATTACCGGCAACCACCCCGTTTGAAAGTTGGAGTGCTTGTTATTCAGCGACACTACCCAGGTTGTTGAGGACGATTGCGGAATTGGGGGAGCAAGGGTATTTATTGAAAGCGAGTCAAAGAGACCGGGAGAGGGATTGGTGATTTTAACCCCGGCGGCGAAGGCGGCGATATTTGACGAATCCAGCAGCACTTTCTTGCTGAAATAGAGCGTAAGGTGGTCGAGATACCCATCTCCGGCCCAGTTGGCAGTCCTTGCCGAGTCGAGCGCCGTACTCGGTCCGATTATGGTAATGTGAACGCTGTCTGAGTAAACGGCACTGCCGGTGTCGTATACCGCCACCAGGTACCCGTCCTGGGAATCCGACACGGCACTGTAAAACACGGCGCCGACGGCGACGGTGTTGACGGTCGGTGCATGGAGATTACCGGTAACATGCCAGGTGCTGCCCATGGCCCCTATCAGGTTGCCGTACTGGTCGTATCCCCGCGAAAAGTAGGTATTGGAGGGCGGGATGTCATTGGTGAGAGTATCGACATGGATCGGCGTTCCGCCCGCAGTCTGCATTTGCAGGGAGACGATCGGGCCGGGGAAGAGTTGAAACGCCGGACTGACGCCCTTGATGGTATCGGTAGTTCCACCGGCAATCAAATTCACCGAAATCTGGTGCGTTAAAACGATGAAATCGGAATCGGGCGGAGCGTTATAGAGGGTAAAGCTCACCGTGTCCGTACCATTGACGAAGGTCTCGGAACAGGAATCCGGCGAAATATGATCGAGCTTGATGGTATTGCCGTCTGCAACCAGGAATGGATCGGGTTGACCTCCCGAGCCCCGGCTG
Organism: Fibrobacterota bacterium; assembly: GCA_003164335.1. Taxonomy (GTDB): domain Bacteria; phylum Fibrobacterota; class Chitinivibrionia; order Chitinivibrionales; family Chitinispirillaceae; genus BOG-1184. Next base: position 10,174 of record PLTF01000043.1, on the reverse strand, counting down.
TCGGCATAATACGCACCCCCGCCATTTGAAACAGAAAATGCCGTGGACGAAACATCCACAGGATTGCCATGCGAATCCTCAAGGGTAACAACCGCCTTTATCGGCTGCCCTGCAATGCACTGGCTAAGCGGGGTAAGAATTTGAATCGCCGCCTGCACCGCAGCACCCGGGGTAAAGTGCACCGGCAGCGTATCCGGGCTGGTGATCGAGTCGTCCCCAAGGGTCACCCTGACCCACCCGGTACCCGTATCTGAAGGCGATACAAGAAAACTTGAGGACTGCTGCGCCGGCGGAGTAAGGCCCGCGAGACCGGGAGAAACCTGCCAGGTAGCCGAAACAGGGACCCAGAGGCCGGTGTCGGTACGAAGCGCCTGGACGGAAATGGTCGAGGACGAATCCGTCGTCAGGGAGAGCGGTGTAGTTATGTGGGGACCCACGCTGCTGCCATTGACAATGCGGAGCGCCTTATACCCATAGGCCAGGCTCTGCACGAGGCAGGTATCGCTGAATCCCTTCGCATCGGTTGCAAAAAGGCGGGCAGTGCCCGAAGCATTCCGAAATGCGGTAATCTGGCCGATATTTTTATTGTAGAGATGCACGCTTACGACCGAGGTATCGATCGCACCCTGCAAATCAAGCACCCCAACACTGGTAATAGCCGTATCGTAGCCATTTGCATTCTGGAACTGGTCGCGCAAAATAGCGTAAACGCTTCCGGTCGGAGACGTTGAGGGAATATAAAGGGTGTCGCAGGGATTGGGGATATGCGGATCAAAGGCAGAGGTTTTTTCGAGCACTATATGCGATGCGCTGTTCGGAAGCACACGGATGAGGACCGTGTCCTTCATCGCAGTACCGTCGAATTGCACGATTACATAGGCGCTGTCGTTCGAGCGGGTGTCAATGAAATGCTGCACTACTCCCAATCTCCCGGCATCGAGCGAGTCATTCAGGCTGTTGCCTTTCGGGTCGAGGCTGTCGCCCGGAGGATTCGTGGCGCTCCACTGGAATTGCGCATTGAAGGCGGCATTATCGTAGGCAGAGAGATAATCGCCGCTGGCATCGAATACCTTGGCAGCCAGCTGATATGGCACGCCGGCGGTGGCGTTGACCGCCGTCGTCGGGTTGGGGAAGGGTACAATGGTGGTGCTCGGCGGGCCCATGGAGTCGTAGAGAACGACCGAGGCTGCGGCGCCTGCCGTGACTTTGATGGTGATCGTATCCTGAATGGCGCTTCCGGCCGATACGATTATCTTCCCATTGCCGGTTGCTCCCGGTGAGAAGGTCCATTCATGCGTATTGGCGGCAGATTGGTTCGTGGAACCGGCATTCGACAGGTATGCCCAGTCGGCAATTATGGAGGTACTCGTGCTCCAGTTCCCGCCCGAAAGCAGAGCGGCAACCTCGATGGAGGTGTCCTGGTTTGAAGCGATCCTGAGGGTATCGTTACTGTGAAGTGAATCGGCAATCGAATTGTTAACGACGATCAGGAGCCTTGAATAGGAATAGGCTTCGAGGGCGACATTGACAGTATCGGACTCATTAAGGTTCGCGTTGTTGGTCGCTATAACCTTTGTTGTTCCGAGCGTGGCGCCCGACGCCCGGGTAATCGCTCCCTCGCCTGCCAGACCGGTTGTAGCCTGCTGTGCCGTTACGTATTGAGTATTGAGCGAAACCCAATCCGGATTCTGGCAGATTTGAACAAAGTTCGAGTCCTTGTCGCGCAACACTGCCCAGACGTACAATGTCGTATCGGTTGCACCGAACCTGAGCGTGTCGGGCGGTGAGATCGGATGGTCATAATTGAGAAGATTGCTTGAGGTGGTACCAACTTGAATGTCGGAAGCCTCGATGAGGAGCTGAGTCGGCGCTCCGGGTTTCACATAGATCTCCGCAGAAGCGGTAAGCGTTGTTCCGTTCTGGGTATAGGTTGCGGAAATCTGGTAGAGAGCGTAGGCCGAATGCGGGGTAAAGGTAGTAATATGGCCTTTTTTTGCAGTCAAAACCGTATCGGTACCGCCGCCGGTCGGGCCGCTCACCTTCGCTATTGTCCAGTGGATGACGGTATCGGTGGGCGAAGTTTCGTACTGACTCAGCCACAACCCGGTATTGTTGAACATCTTGGCATCGAGTGTATCGGTCGTTTCGGATACGATGGTATCTACCGCCGGGAAAAGTTCCGCGGGAACAGGGGTCCCGGCATCCCGATAGAGAACCATGCTACTCGCCGCACCTGCGATAAAGACGCACGGTATTGAGTCAGCCAGCGTTGTGGTTCCCTGCGTAAGGGAGATCTTTATCCTGCCGGTCCCGATGGAGAGGGCGGTAAAGTCCCAGTTATTGACGTTTGACGGTGCAACCGGGCTCAGCGACAATCCGGCGGGATTGGACCAGTTAACCGCAACCAGCTGGGCGGGCAGACCGTTTGTCGACGGCGTACCGTACGCATAGAGTGTGCTCGACGAGCCGACCCCGACGGTATCGCCGGTGAGCGCCGTTCCCTGCACATTGCAGATCTGGATAGAGGTAAAGGTATAGTTTGCACAATTGACCGGCAACGTGTCCCGCAGGTTGTGGACGGTATCGTAGGCGATCACCGAATCCATGCCGCTGACGGAAACAAGCCTCTTGGTGATGAGTCCTTCGCCTTCCGCCGTGGTATCGGCCTTGACCGACGTCAGCGCGGTGTTGGTGCTGGACCACTTGGAAGCGGTGGCATAACCGATATAGTTGCTGTACGCGTCGATGAGAACCCCATAGGCATAGGCAATGCTGTCCGCTGCGGGAATGGTAAGCTCGGCCAATGCGGTTACCCCGGATGAATCGCTTATGTTGGGGCTCCCCACGATAACGACGCGGCTGATCGGTCCGGGTTTGATCCTGCAGAGAACCGTACTGGTCAACGATTGCCATTTTGCGGTCACCGTAAGGGTGCGCCAGGCCTCGGTCGAACGGAAGATGCCGAAATAGTTCGTACCGTTGAGCAAGGTGTCGCCGCCCGCGGGCGACATGGTCCAGGTGATCTGCGGTGCAAGGGTGGAGGTATTGGGATAGAGAATATTTCCGAAAAACAGCTTTGCATAGAGCGTGTCGGTAACCCCGGCAACAAACGTATCCGCGATGGCGGGCGACTGGGCCAGGGCGGCATTCGTTGCGCTCGGCGTATCGGCTTTGGGGTAGATGGCGAGTTTGTTTGGCAGTCCCAGCGTGAAGACCACCCTGATGGTATCGACCGGCGGCCCGACATTGCCCGGCAGGGCAATCGCAATGAACCCATGGCCGGTATCGGCCGGACTGACGATCCATGAACTCTGCGAGGAGGGAGCAGGCTTAAGCGTCGCAAGGTTTGACGACAGGAACCAGTTCATCGAAAGGACATCCCACTGGTTTGAACCGGCACGGTGGGCGAGCGCATACAAGGTAATGCTGTCGGGTGCCTGGAGGGTAAGGGGGTTGAGTCCGGTGGTATCGAAGGCCCCGGTAGAGGGATTGAATACTTCGATCCGGATCGTATCGTACGGTCTCCCGACGCAGGTGACCAGCACCGTGTCTTTCTTGCTCGTGGGGGGATCCGTTGCAATGACAAAATTCGTCTTCCCGGTAGTGTCGCTCCCTTTTCTGATGATACCCTCGCCCAGCTGATTGTTTCCGGAGGGGGCGGTTATTTTACATACAAGAGTATCCGGCGTCTGCACGCCGTTATAGCCATCCGGCGCCAGGGTCCAGGAAACGGTGGTATCGAACGCAACGAAGTTCTGGAACGTATCGCGCCATACGACATACCCGGTATCGGAAAGCTGTCCGGAACCCATGGTTATTGCCTGGGTTGTACCACCGAGGGGATTGTTGCTGTTCGGGCTCGTGGTCTGCGGCGTGGATGAGTTTTCGATGAGGATGTGATTCGGCTTGTTTGGCTTGACATAAACGAATGTCGTGCAGGCGAAATTGCTCGATGCGCTCGCATAGGAAGCGACGATGATTGCGGTACGGAGCGCGGCGGTTCCGGTAAATCGAATCGCACTGTCCGCGTTGTTGGTGATGCCCTGCACCCGTATCCAATTTGGGTAGAGAAGCAAATTATCGCCATTGAATTGCGTGGAGGAGACCTCGGTCCAACTGACCGTTGCGCTCTTTGCCGCATCTACCAGGCCATTCGAATCCAGCACATGGGCTATGATCGTCGGTGTAGTATCCCCTGCAATAAGGGTATCGAATCTTGGAACCACCAGGGTGTCTTCGGCGATATTCCTCGGTTGTGCCGGAATGATATTCGACGTGATGTTGATGTCGGAGTTGGTGGGGTTGCGCTCGCAGTAAAACAGGTCGAGGGTATAATACTGACCGCTGGTCAGGCCGAGGTTGTCGAGAACGACCGACGCCGATTTGGCGCTTTTTATACCGCCGAGGTCGATTACCTGCGATCCGTTGATGAAGCACCAGATATCATCGTCCCCGGCAGCGTTGAAAAAGAGTCCCTGGCCTGAGGTGTACAGGAACTTGAAATGCATCTCCATGGTATAGCCGTAGTTGTGGCCGTTGGTGGCCTTTCCGTAAAAGTTCGTCTCATTGCCGAATCCGCGTCCGCCGCTGCCCGAGTTCCCGTCGAGCGGGAAGAAGCCGAGGTTGTCGCCCGGGAAGTGGCCGCTTACGTTCTGCGAGGTGGAGGAATCGGCTTCGAACCGGTAGGCAGCGGTCCCAAGCGGGAGTTGGTGGATAAACGGCAGCGAGTCGTAGACGACAACATTGGCAAAGGGGTTCGTCGAATCGTAATTCGTCGCACTGACATACTCTCCGGTACGTCCCTGGTAAGGAGCCAGGGCGCCGCCGGCCTTCTGCGCCCAATACCAGACAGGGTTTGTCGCATTTCCGCGGGCGAACGGGCTTCCCGCGAGTGGGTTGGCCTGGCCGGAATCGCAGGAAAAGATGCTGTTGGCATCGGCCCCGTTGCCGGTACCGGAATTCATGGTCCCGCTGACGCGAAACCAGTTCTGGAGGTGGCAGGCACACGGATAGAATGGCGCCGCGGTTTTGCAATCGGTCGATACCGACACCGGCTTCCGGTCGGTTGAAAGACCGTTGACCATTCCGAGAACCGTGCTCGCCGCACCGTTTTTCTTATAAATGCAGGTATCACCGGGAAAGGTGAAGTCGGTGTCATTGGCCCTGATGGTATGGTAATCGTACAGAATCACCTTGACCCAGGTTGTCTCGGGATAGGATTGCGCGCTCGATTTCCCGGCGAAGAAAAGCGAGAAACAGAGAAGCGTAAACAGCGCTGCCGGGAACACTGACCGTTGAACCTTGCCTGCCTTTTTCATTGAAAGTCCCCTCAATATTATTGTGTAATAATGAATTTACCCCGGTAACAATACAACAATAGCCGCAGCATTGCCGTTCCAAGGGAAACGTGCAGTCGGTACAATAACCCATTTAATATAATAATTGTTTCTTTATAAAATGATTTTTTGTTATTGCTCAGGTGGTTTTGCAAAATTCAATGTTAGTGCTCAGGTGGGGAAACCGCCTGAGCGGTTCCGCCACCAAAGGCTTTGGATTTAAGCCCGGTTCCCCTGCCAGCGTAATAATCGAGGCACTCAAGAACATTGGTCACAATTTTTCTGCGCGCGTTTCGTATATTTTACTTCGTTTCTCAGTGAGCCGATTGTAAAATTCATTGAATTAATAACCATTTCTTTGGAAAGGGAGCACAGGCAATGAGACGACATTGGTCGAGGATTCTGCTGTGTATCGCAGCATGCGCAGGAGCAGCCGCAAGCCAGATTATCACCTTCAATGGCCCAATGCCGTGGGTAACGCAACGGAATGACTCCATCACGATTCGCGCGCAGATCGATACCGCGCAGGTTAAAAACAAGGATTTCTCCTTATCCGTCGATCTCATCAATGAGCGCGGCCAGAAGAAGTCCCTGAAGACCAAATCCTTTCCGATCAAAGATTACACGGTCGAATTTCCCGTCGGTGCCCTGAAGGAATACCTGGTAGGCGGTCGTTCGTACATTAAAATCGACTGGAGCATTTCCGGCACCGCCAACAAAGGGTCCATAGCCCCTATCGGCATTGTTGCTCTTGATAAGCTCCCCCAGGCGGAAGCGAATCAGATTGTGCATGCAGCAGAGGGCGCAGATCCGGCTGGCATTGCAGCATCGCTTAAAGACGCCGACTATAAAGCCGCCGGATCTGATAAATTTGCGTTTGCATGGAATAAAAGCGCCTTTTTTATAATTCTCCAGAAAAATGAGCGCACTGCCCCCGGCACCATCCGATTTGCCTTTGATGGGAAAAACGGCAAAAATGCCTTTCTTTCCTTTTCAGACCGGGTCGTAATGTATAACGGTGTAAAAGACTCGCTTTTTGGACTCCATTATTCCCAGCAGCTCGCCGGAGATACCATAAAGTACCTGGAAAAGGCATGGCCCAACGAGTTGACAAAAACGGTAACAAACGACAGGATTGTGATACGGGTTCCGTGGTACGATGTCGGCATCGTCCCCTTCGATGGGCGAAAGTTCGGTCTCGGAATCGTTACCTGCGATTCTTCAGGGATCCAGAAGGAAGCCCTGCCGAAGAAAGCTGAGTTTTATAATCCCGGGACATGGTCCGATTTCCAGCTTTCAAAGTAAGGGTACAATTGATCTAAATTCGGGAAAAAGGTATCTTTTCGATTATGGTGGCTGTAGCCCAATTGGTTAGAGCACTGGATTGTGGTTCCAGTTGTTGGGGGTTCAAGTCCCCTCAGCCACCCCAAATTTGTGAAGCATGACAGCATTTCCCCACATCATGCTGCGGGGAAATCTTCAATCGTTCGAGGCAGGCGTACCATGAACCAATCCCCTGAGAATCTCAATACCTATCTGGACAAGAAGTTAGAACAGATCGGCTCGGCCGGGAACCTTTTCGGCAGGGTAATCGGCGTTTTCGGCCGCCATCTTTCGAAGGTGATTGTCGCAGCCGGGGTGCTGCTCGTTTTCGGGACCGCGGTATTTCTCTGGTCGCTCGGCCAGGGGCTGAAAAAGAAAAAATAGGGCTCTGCCGCCCGCACTGGCCGGACACCTCCCCCGGCGTGGCCTTCACTTCTTGGTAGAATCGATATATCGTCATGGATAGCGGCACTCTCATTACGGGTGGTACCGGGGCAATGGGGCAAGTCCTGGTGCGCAGCATTCTCTCCAGGGGGGCGGCCGTCAGAGTCCTGACGCTGCCGGGCGATCCCCATGCGTCGGCGCTCCGGCAGCAGGGAGTCGATGTCCGCTTCGGCAATGTAGCGAATCCGGTCGACTGCCGGGGGCTCTGCGACGGCATCGCAACGGTTCTTCACCTTGCCGCCATAATTATCACCGACAACCCGTCCCTTTATACTTCCGTCAACGCAGGCGGAACGCGGAATATGGTTGCCGAGGCAGAGGCATCAGGGGTCTCCCATTTCATCCATGTCTCCTCGGCATCGGTGGTCTATCCCAAGGTGACACCCTATTCCGTTTCCAAAAGAATTGCCGAAGAAATGGTGAGAAAGTCGAAGGTTCCCTGGACTATCGTCAGGCCAACGCTGATTTACGGTAAAAAGGGCGGGCAGGAGTTCGACATGTTTCTCGACTATCTCGGCAAAACCCCTGTTATTCCATTTATAGGGCAAGGCAACTCGCTCAAGCGCCCGGTTTTTGTCGATGATGTGGTTAACGGGCTTCTCACGCTCAGCGGTTTGGACAAAGGCACCGGCAAGGTGTACAATTTCAGCGGCCCGGAAGCGATATCCATCTTCGATTTCGCCCGTTTCTGCCTGATTCTCCTGGGGCGGGGAAATAAGCCAATCATAAGGCTGCCGACAGCTCTCTGCCTGGCAATCGCGGCAATCATGGGGAAGACCATGAAACATCCGCCGCTCAAATGGAGCGTCATAGCCGGGATAACCCAGGATGCGAACTTAGATCCCGCAGAAGCAATTGCAGATTTAGGGTATGCCCCGAGAAGCATGAAGCAGATGCTGCCGGAATGCTTTCCAAGAATCCAATAATAGGTAGAAAACACAAATACAGCAAACCCCTTTGCGCACGTACGCTTTTTTATTCAATGTCTTTTCGCAGAGGCCTCGTGGGTCNNCATCCAAAAGAATTTGATCTTTCTTTTGCTTTTGGATGCCGGCTCGGCCATGCCGAGAGCCCCCCGTAACGCCCGTATTTTTAAGAATCCAAAAATAACTTTAATAGAATAGATTTCGTATTCCGTTCTATTCTGCAACATCACCCTGCTTCACTATGAAATGAACTTCCCATAAAAATTTATCAAACTGCTTAATTCCTTCAGATAACGCCAATTTCCTCTCTGGCACGGCATTTGTTTCCTAATCGGTAAATCGTATGCCCGCTAAAGGCCTGCGAGGTGGTCGATGGGGTGCCTCCATTTTCACTATCGGAGGAGAATCCGGCCAGGAGCTGGAACGAAATTCTTTGCAATGATCATATAAAAAGGAGAAATCTCATGGGAAAAGTCATCGGAATCGATCTGGGTACAACCAACTCGTGCGTTGCCGTCATGGAGGGAGGAAAACCGGTCGTCATTCCTAACTCAGAGGGCGGCAGGACAACCCCCTCAATTGTCGGCTTCACGAAAACCGGCGAAAAACTTGTCGGAGCTATTGCGAAGCGCCAGGCCATCACCAATCCGGAAAACACCGTTTATTCCATCAAACGATTTATGGGGCGACGCCACAATGAGGTGGAGTCAGAAGAAAAGCGGGTACCGTACCATATGGTGGGCGCACCCGATGAATCGGTAAAGGTGCGGGTCATGGACCACGATTACACCCCTCCCGAAGTCTCGGCAATGATCCTTCAGTACATGAAAAAGGCCGCTGAGGATTATCTCGGCGAGGAGGTAAAGGAGGCGGTTGTTACCGTACCTGCTTATTTCAACGATGCTCAGCGCCAGG
>PLTF01000043.1:632-1102 GCA_003164335.1 Fibrobacterota bacterium | reverse complement strand
GGCGCTCCAGCGGCTCAAGGAAGCGGCGGAGAAGGCTAAAATCGAGCTCTCTTCGTCCATGCAGGCAAATATCAATCTTCCGTTCATCACTGCCGATGCGAGCGGACCAAAGCATCTCGACCTGGCAATAAGCCGGACAAAGCTCGAATTGCTGGTGCAGAGCCTCATTGACCGTACCGTGGAGCCTTGTCGCAAGGCAGTCGAGGATTCGCACCTGTCCCTGGCCCAGATCGATGAGGTCGTACTCGTCGGCGGCGCAACGCGAATGCCGGCGGTGCAACGAAAAGTTGAGGAGATCTTCGGCAAGGTTCCAAACAAGAGCGTCAATCCCGATGAGGTGGTTGCAGTGGGTGCCGCAATTCAGGGCGCGATACTGACCGGCGACCAATCGGTGAAGGATGTGCTTCTTCTGGACGTGACGCCGCTCTCTCTCGGAATAGAAACCCTTGGCGGCGTCATGACCAAGCTTA
>PLTF01000043.1:0-623 GCA_003164335.1 Fibrobacterota bacterium | reverse complement strand
CTTCGATATCGACGCCAACGGCATCATGAATGTCAGCGCCAAGGATCATGGTACCGGCAAGCAGCAGCAGATCAGAATCGAGTCTTCGAGCGGCCTGAATGAAAACGATATCCAGCGTATGGTCAAGGACGCAGAGGCCAATGCCGAGCGCGATAAGGAAGAGAAAGAGAAAATCGAGATTAAGAACCATGCCGAGCAGCTTGTCTACCAGACGGAGAAGATGCTCACGGAATCGGGCGATAAGATCCCGGCCGATGTCAAGAGCCGCTACCAGTCGGCAATAAGCGACCTGAAGGAAAAAATCAGCGCCGGCAATCCTAAGACAATTCAGGAGAGCATGGATGCCTTGATGAAGCTCTCCGAAGAACTATATAAGCAGCAGGCCCCGGGAGCCGGGGGTGCAGGACCCGGGAGCGCAGGACCCGGCGGCATGGGCGGGCAGCAATTTTATGGCGGAGCATCGGGCACCGGCGAGGCTGGTCCGACGCCCGGTCCCGAATCCGGCACCAATGACGCCAAGGGCAAAGGCAAGGACGGTGCTGTCGATGCGGATTATGAGGTTGTCGATTAAGTAGTTACTGCTAAAGTGGGAGAACCGTTCTAAAAGCCTTTGGTGGGGGAAC
>PLTF01000131.1 GCA_003164335.1 Fibrobacterota bacterium | reverse complement strand
GATGGCCAGGGTTTCGTGCGCCTCCCGGCTTATGGAGCCAAACGACATCGCGGAGGTGACGAATCGCTTGACTATGGAATCGACCGGCTCGACCTCATCGAGCGGCACGGGCGTGGTTTCCTTGAAGGTAAAGAGCCCGCGCAGCGTACACAGGTTGCGGGCGGCGTCGTTCATGAGGCCCGAATACTCCTTGAACTGGCTGTACTGGTTCGTGCGGACCGCCCGCTGCAGCGCGATGACCGCGTCGGGCGTCAGCTGGTGCTTTTCCGAAAAGCGCCGGTAATTGATCTGCCCGCCCGAGTCGAGCGTTCCGATCTCCCGGTCGCTCTTTGCATAGGCGACCCGGTGGCGTTCGAGCGTTTCGCGCGCGATTTCGACCGCGCCGATTCCGCCGATGCGGCTGGAGGTGCCGGGAAAGTAGTCGTCGACAAATGCCGGATCCAGGCCCACCGCCTCGAAGATCTGCGCGTCGCGGTACGAGCGGATGGTGGAGACCCCCATCTTCGACATGATCTTCAGGAGCCCCTTCTTGACGGCAGTGATATAGTTCTCGATGGCGGTTTCGGCGCGCAGGCCCGGGGGAAGCCTGCCGTTTTCCTTCATGTCGGCAATGAGCTCGAAGGCGAGGTAGGGGTTGACCGCGCTGGCGCCGTAGCCGATGAGCATGGCGAAGTGCATGACATCCCGCACCTCGGCGGTTTCGATGATGAGTCCGGCAGCCGCGCGCTTCTGCACTTTGACAAGGTGCCGGTGGACCGCGGCGACGGCCAGGAGCGACGGGATGGGCGCCTTGGATTCCGAAACATCGCGGTCGGAAAGGATGATGAGCGAATAGCCCTGGTCGATCTTCCGTTCCGCGGCAAGGCAGAGCTCTTTAAGCGATGCGGCGAGTTCGTTTTCGCCTATTGACACGAAGAAGGTTATGGGCAGCACGGCGCAACGGTACCCGTTATGGTCGATGGAGCGGAGCTTGTCGATGTCCTCGTTCAGGAGCACCGGATGGGGCAGCTTGAGCTGGGCGCAGTGCTCGGGCGTTTCGTCGAGGAGGTTCCGCTCGCGTCCCACGAAACTCATGAGCGACATGACGAGGTTTTCGCGGTAGGGATCGATGGGCGGGTTGGTGACCTGCGCGAANNGCGAAGAGCTGCTTGAAATAGTTGAACAGGAGCTGCGGCCGGTCGGAGAGCACGGCGAGCGCTGCATCGTTTCCCATGGAGTACACCGGTTCCTGGCCGTTTTCGGCCATGGACTGCACTACCATCCTGATCTCTTCCCGCGTGTACCCGAACATCCATTGACGGGACTGGAGCGCGTCACGGTTGATGTGCACACCGCCGGGAGCCTGGAAGAGGCCCTTGAGCTCGATCTTGTTCTGTTCCAGCCAGCGGCGGTAGGGCTTGCGCCGCGAGACCACCGCCTTGATCTCGTTGTCGAAAATGATGCGGTTGCGCGCGGTGTCGACGAGCAGGAGCTTGCCCGGCGCGAGCCGTCCCTTTTGCAGGACCTCCTCGGGCGGGATGTCGAGCACGCCCACTTCGGACGCCAGCACCACCTTGCCGGCCTTGGTAATGACGTAGCGCGCCGGCCGCAGGCCGTTGCGGTCGAGCGTGGCGCCGATCTTGACACCGTCGGTAAAGGCGATGGCCGCCGGTCCGTCCCACGGTTCCATGACCGAGGCGTGGTACTCGTAAAATGCCCGCTTGTCTTCGCTGATATGGTATTTCGGGCCGAATGCTTCGGGCACCATCATCATGACGGCGTGTTCCGGCGCCCGTCCGCCCTGGGTGAGGAGCTCGAAGACATTGTCGAATATGCCGGAATCGCTCAGGCCCAGGTCGACGATCGGGTAGAGTTTGGCGATGTCGTCGCCGAAGAGCGGGGAGGAGAGCGATTTCTCCCGGGCGCTCATCTTATTGATATTGCCGCGCAGGGTATTGATCTCGCCGTTGTGGGCGATGTAGCGGTACGGATGCGCAAGGGGCCACGAGGGAAAGGTGTTGGTGCTGTACCGCTGGTGGACAAGGGAGAGTGCGCTCTGGAAATCCGGGTCTGCGAAGTCCGGGAAAAAGTGCTCGAACTGCGAAGCGACGAACATGCCTTTATAGACGATGGTTGCGGCGGAGAACGAGGCGACGTAGAGATCGACATTGGTAAATCCGGCGTTTTTCGCCGCGGATTCGATGCATTTCCGGGTGATATACAGCCGACGTTCGAGGTCTGCGCCGTGCAGGGAGCCGAAGGAGAGGAAGACCTGCCGCATGAAGGGCATGGTGGAGCGCGCCATGTCACCGAGCCCGTCGGGCTGCACGGGCACGTCGCGCCAGCACAGCACGCTGCCGCCTTCATTGACAATGGCGGCGTCGATGAGCGCGACCGCGGATTCCCGGAGGTGAGCATCCTGCGGAAGAAAGATCATGCCGACGCCGTAGGATCCCTCATTGGGCAGGGTGATGCCGAACCGCCCCGCTTCCCGCGCGAAAAAAATATGCGGCAGCTGCAGCAGCATGCCGGCGCCGTCCCCGGTTTTGGAGTCGCCGCCGATGGCTCCGCGATGGGCAAGATTCCTGAGGATCGTGATGCCGTCGTGGACGATCTGGTGCGAACGCTGCCCGTTTACATTGGCAACGAATCCGACACCGCAGGCGTCATGCTCGAACCACGGGTCGTAAAGGCCTTTATGTTCCATTACTCGATTCCCTTGTAGATGTTAACGGTGATAGTCGGAGCATCATAAGTAATTCCTGCTTCCGTACCTCTGAAAAATCCCCCGCTGCTTGCTGCGGAAATTCTTAAAATTCATTGATCTGCAATATACAAAGTATTATTTTAGCTCAATTATGTGCAATTGGTATGCCAGCCTCGTGGAAATTAATATACTTTTTCGTGATCTTCAGATTAACGGCTGGTTCGGCGGATTTATTACAAATTTGTCGATATTATTGTGACGTCTTCGGTACAATGGGTTTTGGAGCTGATCAAAAAGGTACATAAATGTGCAGATTATCAGCTAAAGTACAAAACTGTTCCAAAAATATATGGTTGTAATAATTGCAAATGCAGGTGGGGAAACCCGCGAAGCGAGGTTCCCCCACCGGAGCAGCATTGAGGGCCGGGTATTGGCCACCTAAGCTTTGCTCCCGGTGGCATATCAATTGCACTTGATGAAACTGAATATGTGTTTAAAAGGCTTTTTAGCACAATAATGTACTACTTCATCGAAAGGGCTTTATGAGCAAAAGATCAGCAGTTACCTTATCCATCAAGCCGGTCGAGTTAAAGAAGGTCGCGAACACCAAGTCGATCTCCGATTATTTCGGCATCAACACGTTTAACGAAGCGGCCATGAAGAAGCTGGTGTCTGAGAGGACCTTCAATGCCTTCAAGCTGTGGCAGGAAGGCGGCGCCGTGGTCTCCGCGGCGCAGGCAGACGAGATTGCCCATGCGATGAAGGAATGGGCGACCGAGCGCGGCGCAACCTCCTACACCCACTGGTTTCAGCCCATGACCGGGCTTACCGCCGAGAAGCACGACAGCTTCATCAGCTTTACCAGCTCATCGACGGTTATCGAGAAGTTCACCGGAACCAAGCTGATCCAGGGCGAGCCCGATGCATCCTCCTTCCCGTCCGGAGGCATTCGCAGTACCGCTGAGGCGCGCGGCTATACGGCATGGGATCCCTCTTCGCCCGCATACATCGCCGAAGTTGCAGGCGGAAAAACCCTGACCATACCCACCATCTTCATCTCTTACACCGGTGAAGCTCTCGACAAGAAGCTCCCGCTGCTTCGGAGCGACCAGGCTCTCAACAAGGCCGCGCTCGAACTCCTGCGGCTCTTCGGCAACGAGACCTCGAAGAATGTCTACTCAACGTGTGGACCGGAGCAGGAGTATTTCCTTATCGATGAGTCCTACTACCGGCTTCGTCCCGACCTTGTGCTCGCCGGCAGGACCCTTATCGGGGCGCCGTCGCCCAAGGGCCAGCAGATGGAGGACCAGTACTTCGGTTCAATCAAGGACCGTGTGCTCAATTTCATGTTTGACGTTTCGGAAGAGGCATTCAAACTTGGCATTCCGGTGACTACCCGCCACAACGAGGTTGCGCCGCACCAGTATGAATTTGCCCCCATTTTTGAGAAATCAAACCTGGCTGCCGATCACAACCAGCTGCTCATGGACATCATGAAAAAGGTCGCGTTCCGTCACGGGCTCGTTTGCTTGCTCCATGAAAAGCCGTTTGCCGGCATCAACGGCTCGGGTAAACACCTGAACTGGTCGCTCGCCGATGACAAGGGCAGCAACCTGCTCAATCCGGGCGATTCGCCGGAAGAAAACCTGCAGTTTCTCACCGTGCTCACCGCGGTCATCCATGCGGTCTATACCCATGCCGACCTGCTGCGCGCAGCGGTCGCGAGTGCCGGCAATGAGCATCGGCTCGGTGCCAACGAGGCTCCTCCGGCCATCGTCAGCATCTTCCTCGGCGAGCAGCTGACCCGGATCGTGGGCCAGATCGAGGCCGGTAAGCTGACCAAGGGCAAGAAACAGGCAATCATCGACCTCGGCGTGAGCCAGCTGCCGAAGTTTCCGAAGGACACCACCGACCGGAACCGCACCTCGACCTTTGCCTTTACCGGGGCGAAGTTCGAATTTCGCGCGGTCGGCAGTGCGCAGAATATCTCCACCGGCATCGCCGTTATCAACACCATCGTCGCCGATTCCATGCTTCTCCTGGTCGACAAGATCAAGGCAGAGGTGAAGAAAAGCGGTTTCGAAGGCGCGGTGCTGAAGGTGCTTTCGGCGGCGATCAAGGACTCGAAGAACATCCTCTGGGAAGGCAACAACTACTCCGAGGAGTGGGTCAAGGAAGCGGCAAAACGCGGTCTTCCGAATGTGGCATCAACCGCCGAGGCGCTCAAGGCGCTCGTTACCCCCAAGGCGATTGCGCTATTTGAAAAGCACAGCGTATTCTCCAAGGTCGAGCTCAAGGCGCGCTACCATATTTGGCTCGAAACCTATGAGCGGCTCATCGATATCGAAGCGAAGGCGCTCCGCGATATCGTCAACACGCAGGTGTTGCCGCAGGCATACGAGTTCCAGAGCGAGTTGTCGGCCGGGGTTGTCGAAATGAAGGAGCTTGCGGAAGAGGCGGGCGTTACCTTCGTTGACGGCGCCGTCGAAGACCGTGTCGAAGCGCTCGAAAAGGTTGCCGAGGAGATTTTCTATATCCGGAAGAACATCAAGCAGCTCGATGCGGCGCTCGTGAAGATCCAGGCCGAAGGTCTGGAAAAGAAAACAGCGCTGCTCTTCAGCGAAGTAAAGCCGCAGATGGAGCATATCCGCAAGCATGTGGATGCAATCGAAGCCGTGTTGCCGGATGAATTCTGGGCATTGCCCAAGTACTGGGAGATGTTGTTCATTAAGTAAGATCGATTGCTGAATGATAGCCGCTGCCGGGCAGGTTTTCGTGTTCGGCAGCGGCTTTTTGCACAACCGTATCGAGCCGGTACCCCGGCTGTCCGGCTATCTCCCGTATCCTCCCGGTAAACCGCAATGTCGGTAGAACTGCACACTATGGTACTTTCAGAACTGAAAATGGACCTTGGATTCAACGGACTCTCCGTCCTGTACCATATAGCCCGGGTTCTCGGGCAGGGCGGGGACCTTGAAAAACTCATGGAGGAAATTCTCGAGATACTCGAAATCCACGCCGGCATGAATCGCGGTATGATTTCGATTCTTTCCCCGGACAACTCCGAGCTCATCGTCGATGCCGCACGGGGAATCTCGGAAAGCGAAAAACGCCGGGGCCGCTATCGCCTCGGTGAAGGAGTTACCGGCAAGGTCGTGGCGACCGGGAAATCGATCCTGATCCCCCAGATCCGCGACGAACCGCAGTTTCTCAATAAAACCGGGGCGCGCAGCTCGCTTGCCGGGAGCAATCTCGCCTTCCTCTGCGTGCCCATCAAGGTCGGGGAGACGGTGATCGGCGCGCTGTCGGTCGATCGCATGACCGATGCGCAGGGCGAGGTGCTGGAAAACGAACTCCGGTTCCTGGAGGCCATCGCCGATATCATTGCACAGGTCGTTGACGAAAGGCGGCAGAACCAGGCGAAGATCGCGGCGCTCGAAAGGGAAAACCTCGAACTGCGGGCCACGCTCGAAGACTTGGGACGTCCCTCGGAAATGATCGGGAAATCGAGCCTGATGCGCGAAATTTTCCGCCAGATCGGCCAGGTCGCCCCGTCGCCGACCCATGTGCTCATCCGCGGCGAAACGGGCACCGGCAAGGAGATCATCGCCCGTGCCATCCATAACAAGAGCGGCGTCAAGGACGGGCCATTCGTGGCTGTCAACTGCGCGGCGCTGCCGGAGTCGCTCCTCGAATCCGAACTGTTCGGCCACGAGAAAGGATCGTTTACCGGTGCGCTGACCCAGCGGATCGGGCGATTCGAGGCGGCCGACGGCGGCACCCTGTTCCTCGACGAAATCGGCGAATTGCCCCTGACCGCGCAGGGACGGCTCCTTCGCGCAATCCAGGAGAAGGAGATCCAGCGCGTGGGCGGCACAGCCATTGTTTCGGTCAACGTCCGGCTCATCTGCGCCACCAACCGCGATCTCGAAACGGACGTGCGGGAGGGGCGGTTCCGCGAGGATCTTTACTACCGCATCAACGTCTTCACGATCGTCCTGCCCCCGCTGCGCAACCGGGGAGGCGGGGAGGTGCAGGCGCTGGCCGACCATTTCATCGCCAAGTACTGCAAAGTGCACAACAAGAATATCAAGCGAATCTCGACACCCGCGATCGACATGCTGGCGGCCTATCACTGGCCCGGAAACGTGCGGGAACTCGAAAATGTCATCGAGCGCGCCGTGCTCGTCGCGACCGGCGACAGCATCGAAGGGCACGACTTGCCTCCCACGCTCCAGATGAAGGAGCTCAGCGATGCGGGAGTCCGCAAGGACAGCTTCGAAGGCATGGTCGCGGCCTATGAACGCGAGCTCATCATCGATGCGCTCAAGGATTCGCGCGGGAACCAGACAGAGGCGGCGACATTATTGGGGACGACGAAGCGGATAATTCAATATAAGATTACAAAGTTCAATATTGACTATACAAGGTTTAAGCATTAGTATCGGTGCTTTTGGTGGGGGAACCGGGCTTAAATCAAAGGCCCTTGGTGGGGGAACCGCCTGCGGCG
>PLTF01000001.1 GCA_003164335.1 Fibrobacterota bacterium | reverse complement strand
TCAACTAAAAACGGGACATTTCCAGATGGGAACGCCAAGGGTAAAATATGTAGAAGATGCAGAAGCAGTAAAAGAAAAGATGGAAGAGGAAGACTTCGAAGAGGGATAAGAAAAAAGCGAAGTTACTGCTTTGGTGCGGAAATCGGGCTTAAATCAAATGCCGGTGAGCGGAGAACCGAGCTTAAATCAAATGCCCTTGGATAATTTCCGGTCCGGAATAAATGTTGAGTACGGCATGGAAAATAGGTATATTATCCATCTTTTGGTGCTCATACCACTCGAAAACATCTCCCTGAAGAGGGTTTAATGGTTCGACAAGCTCAATGCCGTGCTCAAGGACCGTTTATTAATGTTGCCTTCTGCATAGTTGCGGTCATCCTTACCGGATGTTCCAACATGAAATATACGGTACATATTGACAAGTCGCTTGAAAACGCGAAGATACCTCAATCGACAATTGCGGTTTTTCCAATCGATGAACTTCGTTTTCATCCCGCATCAGCCTGGGGATGCTTTCAATCTGCCGACGTACCTGATGACAAAGAAACCTATCAAGCGAAATGGAATGACCGGGTTCGTAAATCATTAAAGGCCAGGTTCCCGAACCAAAAGTTTGTTTTCCTTTCAAAAAGTGAAGGCCCTCTGGCACAATCAGGTGTTGACTATAATTTTGTTAACGAATTGTCGGCACGATATTCACGTTCAGAAAAAATCAATGTACTTCAATTGGATAGTGTCGTAATTGAAAAATTGGACGTCAGCTTAAAGATGGCGGAACAACTCAAAAAACTGATGCTGCCGACCGGCGCTCAATATGCGATTATATTTTATAGCCCAGCACTTTCCGGGGAAGAGACCTCCTCATATAGCACCGGCTTTATAGGCGCCGGGGGAGCATATTCTGGTGGAGGCGTTTCAGAAACATCCCATTATACTGCCGATATAGAGGTCCTCGTGTGGGATTGCTCAACGGGCAGGCTTTTATTTTCATCCGGTGCATGGAGCAGGGCCTCCCCATGCCTCTTCAGCTCGGCGGCGGATGTGGCAATAAATAGAGCAGACCGCAGCTTTCTGGATAAACTTGAGATTATCATATCCCGTGTCATAGTGTATGATACCTCAATGCATTTTGCCAATAAATCGCAATAAATCTTGCTGCCGTGATTACACAATGATACTATCTTTTTTATTTTGCTTGCTTGCCGCATGCTGATCAGTTATTTTATTCAACTTTTGTATCCTGACTTTTTCTTCCTACTCAATCAAAGGGGCTCATAAATTGGAGAAGAACCCGCGTTTCAAGGCCTTTACGGCGGTCATGGCATCGGCAGGCACCATCGCAGTTTTTCTTTGTATCGGTTGCACGGACATGAAATATACGGTGCACATTGACAATTCGCTGGAAAATGCGAAAATTCCACCATCGACTATTGCCGTTTTCCCGATCGATGAGCTCAATTTTCAGCCGCCTTCCGGTTGCCTGTCGCCTTCGTCTGCCCCGGGGGACCAGGTAGCCAATCAGGCAAAATGGAATGAGAAGATGCGCACATCTCTTGCTGCCAAGTTTCCCAATCAAAAGTTCGTTTTTCTGGCAAAAGACGAAGGTCCGCTGGCGCCGGGAGGTGTTGATTTCTACTCGGTTAAAGAGAGATCGCAAAGAGCTACCAGGGCGATGCTCATCAATGCGATGAAACCCGATAGCATAATGTACCAGCGGAATATCGTCGATCCGCCAATGATGGACAATTTGAAAAAACTCAGTGAAACAACCCAGGCCCGATATGCTGTGGTATTTATTACCCCTTCACTCTCCGGCAGTACAACCTACCAATACAACGCATACGGCGGTTCATCGGCAGTACAACCTACCAATACAACTTCACTCTCCGCATACGGCGGTTCATCATCGTCTACCAATTATGTCGCCGATATAAAAGTTCTTGTCTGGGAGTGTGCTACCGGAAGGCTCCTGTTTTCCTCGGGCGGATGGCATAGCGGATCCTCCTCCTGCTTCATCTTCCCGCCGGAGAATATGGCCATCGACGGCGCGAATTCTCAGTTCCAGGATAACCTCCAGAAAATCATAACGCATGTTATCAACTATAACGCCTCAATACGCTTTGCCAATGCGTCGAGGTAGTTCTTTTATCGCAGGAGCGGTTTTGCTCTCCTGCTTGCATGCGTGTCCTCAGGGATCGGGAGGACACGCCATTCTTTCCGAGCTCCCAAAGATTCCGGGCTCCGACAGCTCCACGGAACAGTACGGCTCCGGCACTTCGGGCATTCTCGACTGGTACCAGAATTTCATTTCGCCGGCAAAGGGCGGGAACACCTGCCCAATGTACCCTTCCTGCTCCCAGTACGCAAAAATCGCCTTCCAGCAGCTTGATCCGGTATCGGCTTTTATGGCGACCTGCGATCGGTACGTGCGCTGCGGCCGCGACCGGGAGAATTATCCTCAGGTGTTTGAAAAGGGAGAGCTTCTCGCCTACGACCCGGTCACCAGGGATGACCAGTCCCCTCCCCTGTCCGGGGCATTGGAAAGTTCGGGGACACGCACCGAACCCGCGCATTGCGGTGCATTTGCCGCAAGGCTTCTGCAACAGGGAGATTATTTATTGGCAGAGCTTGAATTCCAGCGAGTGTTGCTCTTATCGCCTGAAAGGCCATGCAGGATGCAGGCAGCTCTCGGGCTCCTGCAGAGCAGCTACCGCATCGACAATCTTGACCGGTTCCTGGATTTTTTTTACCGGGTTTCCGACAGCATGGGCACCGATACCGGTCTCCTCAGCCGCTGCGGGCTCCTGCTTGCAAAGAGGTACCTCTTTGCCGGGCGGTTCGGCGATGTTCGCGGAGCGCTTGCCAACTACGTGGTTTCCGACTCGGCTCCGCTGCATGACGAACGGCATTTACTGGAAGCGGTCGACCTTCTTTCGGTGCGAGACCGGAAGGGGGCGATGGCGGAGGCCGATTCAATTTCCGCAACCGGGGATCTGCATGCCTTCCCGGCTGTGCTTGACAGGACAGACCCTGGTTTCTGCCGCTTCGATCGGTCGCCGGCCTGCGCCGGTCTTCTGTCTACGCTAATTCCCGGGGCGGGCTACCTCTATGCCGATAGACCGGGAACCGCGATTGCATCATTGCTCATCAATGGCCTCTTTGCCTGGTCCTCCTACGATTTCTTCTCGCACAAACTCTATGGCGCCGGGGCGACTTCGGTGCTCCTTGGCTCCGGCTTCTACCTCGGCGGGATCAGGGGTTCGCTACGTGCAGCCTCGAAGTACAACGAAACATCGCTCAAACGCCGGATTGCGCGGTTGCTTGAGGATGTCCATTATGTCTGGTAGGGCTTCAGGCTTCAGGAAAAAATCACTAAGCTTGTGAATTATTTTGATAGCTCTCTTTATGTTCCGTGTTTTTTCTGCCTAATGGGAGCGTTGCGGGGGTGCGAGAGCGCCTGCTGAGCGCAAGCGAGGCAGGCATCGCCGCGCACCTCCGCAGGAAGGGGTGAGTCGGAGACGC
>PLTF01000035.1 GCA_003164335.1 Fibrobacterota bacterium | reverse complement strand
CCTCTTTTAGGGTAGAAAAAACAGGAAAAAAAGAAGGCTTCAGGCTTCAGAGCTCAGGCTTCAGGAAAATTCTAAAATGAGCTTTATTTATTGCCTTTTGAGATCCCCCCCCTTAAAAAAGGGGGGGGATTCGTACCGGAAATGCAGCTATTTATTATGCATAGCTTTGTAGTAATGTGTTTTCTACCAAATGTGAGCGTTGCGGGAGTACGAGGGCGCCTGCTGAGCTTTGCGAGGCAGGCATAGCCTCGTACTTCCGCAGGAGGGGGTGTGCCCGAAGACCCGCTTTGGGGGCTTCGGGCCAGGGGGAACCCGCGAAGCGAGGTTCCCCCATCCGAGCTGGTATCATTTAATCCTTTGAATCTTCTAATTCTTTTGCCTCATCCCAGTACCGGTCCATCTCTTCCAGTGACGTCGCCGTTATATCCTTCCCCGACTCCTTTACCCGGTCTTCGATATAGCGGAAACGGCGG
This sequence comes from Fibrobacterota bacterium, assembly GCA_003164335.1. Taxonomy (GTDB): domain Bacteria; phylum Fibrobacterota; class Chitinivibrionia; order Chitinivibrionales; family Chitinispirillaceae; genus BOG-1184. The sequence continues at coordinate 48,882 of PLTF01000035.1, read as the reverse complement.
GCGAATTTATGGGTGGTTTTACGCAGGGCATCCTCGGCGCAGATCTTGTGGTGGCGCGCAACATTGACAAGGGCAAACATGATGTCGCCGAGCTCTTCCTCGGCGTGGTCCTGGTTTCCGCTTTCGATCGCTTCCCGGAATTCGTTGAACTCCTCCACGACCTTGTCGAGCACCGGCTTGACGGCGGTCCAGTCGAACCCGACGCGCGACACGCGGCGCTGCATTTTTTCGGCCCTGAACAGCGCGGGCATCGCCTCGGGGATATCGTCAACGATATACTTGCGGTGCAACTCCTGCTTCTTGATGGTTTCCCAGTTGCGCAGGACCTCGGTAGAGGACGATACCTCGACTTCTCCGAAAACGTGCGGGTGGCGGTGGATAAGCTTTTTGCTGATGCCCGCCGCAACCTCCTCGATGGTGTATTTGCCGTCGTCGGCAGCGAGTTGCGCATGCAGGACAACCTGCAGCAGAAGGTCGCCGAGTTCCTCGCGCATCTTGCCGTCATCGTTCTCCTCAACGGCCTCGAAGAACTCATACGATTCGTCGAGGAGGCAGCTCAAGAGACTCTTGTGTGTCTGTTCGCGGTCCCAGGGGCATCCGTCCGGGGCTCGCAGGCGTGCCACAATTTCAATAAAACGATCGACCTCTTTTCCCATGATCTCCTCGGTTCTTAAGGTTCCGGCGATGACCGATCCGGCTACACCGGCTGTTCTCCCAGCCATTTTCCCTTGCCCGGCCTGACGACCAGCGGCTCGTCCCCGGTAAGGTCGACAATCGTCGACCCGACCGGCTCAGGCAACGGCCCTGCGTCGAGCATGGTTTCGACTTCGTGCTGCGCCGCGGACAGTACCAGTTCCGGGTCCCCGCGCTGCGCTTCCGGCAGATTTATCGAGGCGTTGGCAAGCGGCACACCGATCATCGACACCAGTTCCTGGATGGCAGGGTAGAGCGGGATGCGGACGCCGATGGTCTTCCTCTTCGGATGGATTTTTTTCGGCACGAAATTTGTCGCGGGCAGAATAAAGGTGAACGGTCCGGGCAGATAGTGCTTCATGAGTTTGAAATGCGCGTTGCTCATGATCGCGTACTCAGAAATCTGTGCGAAATCGCTGCAGATGAAGGAAAAAAGACGGGCCTTATCCTTATGCAGTATGCGGCTGATCCGTTCGAGGGCCTTCGGGTTCGTGATGCTGGCACCCATGCCATAGACCGTATCGGTAGGGTAGATTGCGATACCGTTCTGGTTTTTCAGGATCCGGGCGACGGTTTCGAGGTGGCGCCGCTGCGGGTTGACGGGATGAATCTTATAGACAATCATAGAGAAAAAAAGATACATTCCCGCAGTGATAAGGTTAATGCCTCAGGTGGGGGAACCGAGCTTAAATCAAAGGACCTTGGTGGGGGAACCGCGCGAAGCGCGGTTCCCCCTGGCCTGAAGCCGCGAAAGGCACGCNNAACGCTCACATTAGGTAGAAAAACATGAAGGATTTAACACCACTTTGTGAGAGAAAAAATAGCTGAATTCCCCTCGATTCCACTGGGGTAAGGATAAAAGTTTCAGGCCTTAGAAAAAGAAATCAAAATGTTGTTAAATAGCCTTTTTATGTGTTTTCTACCCTAAAAGANNGCCAAAGACCCCGCAAGCCCGGCTTTGCGGGGTCTTTGGCCAGGGGAAACCATTTTAAATGGTTTCCCCACCAGAAGCTTTTAGAATGGTTTCCCCACCTGAGCAATATCTATAACTCTTTAATATTACCCATTGTATTTTATAAGTTCTGCATAGTACCGCTCCCGGATGGACACGCCACTCTCAACAAGGAGGATGAGTGAGAGGAAAAATTCTTTTTCTTAGCGCCGCAATCGTTCTTTCAGGTTGCGCCTCGTATACCCAGCTCAAGCCCAAGCCGAAAATCGCCAACGAGGAGTCGGGGTATGTCGAATTGAAAAAGGGCAACAACAATTTCACCCTCAAGAAAAATTCGAAATACTTCATTACCTTTCCCGCTCCCCAGTACGACCATTTCTACCTGGTCATAACCAGCCCGGATAAGAGCCGGTTTTCCGATGCCTTCACCGCCGACTTTGCCAAAAAGAAGCCGGGGGCTCTTATTCCCGACGAGACCTGGGCCGCCGATACTATGGGCGTGTATCCGGTCGACAAGAACCATGCCGCCTACTACTGGCTGATCAAGGGCGTTCCGCAGAAACTCGAAAAGATAACCCTCCGGTACCGCTATACCCCGCAGTGGCGATTCAAGTTCGAACACAAATATGACTCCTACCGTCAGACCCTGCGCCTCAACCGGGTGGATCGCACCGTATACAACTCTATCGGCAACGGGACGCACCTCGACGATTTCAGCTATGCACTTGTCATAGATTCGGTATCCCGGCACACGGCGGCGCTCATGCAGGTCAGCAAGGATCTCGCAGACCTTGAAAGCATCTTTCCGCCGAATGTGGTGAACTCGTTCGACGTGGCTTACCAGAACTACCAGGAGCTCAAGAAAAATCTCGAAGACGAACTGCTGTTCCAGAACAATTACGTTAGCGCACTCGGGTTTTTCTCCCGGGAGTTCCAGACGCGGAGCAATCCGTATGCGTTTATCGGGTATGTCGATGACTTCATCGGGTATTTCGACAAGAAGGCAGGCATGCCGGATGCTATCCTGAACGAGAGCCGCACCTACTTACAGAAGCGCTTCTCCGAGGTCCCGCCATTCCTTGACTCCCGGATCAGGGACAAGGACGATGCAGAGCCCTTCGACACCTCCTACCTGCGCATGGGTGCGATGCGCAAGGTCGATGCGCTCTTCGCAAAGGCTGGCGTCACCATAAGCCCGGAGGTTGCGGCCATGCTGAAATTCATCACGGATTTCGATGCGAAAAGCCGCCTCCGCCTTTCCATACGCGACTCTATGGACGTTATCGGAAAGCAGGTCAAGGCCTGTCCGAACATGCCTCCGGATGATTTTTTCAAGGGAATCAGTGCGCGGGTAGGGGTGCTTCAGGGCATGGAGCCCTCCGGGATCGACGGGTCGTACGGCGATTACCAGAATTTTCCCTGCGCAAAGCGGCTCAACCAGGAGCTCGGCACGGCCAATACCGCTCTGCTGCAGCTGGCCACGCTCTATCGCGATGCGGCGAGCCTCGTGATGCAGCTCAACGTTTTGAAGGCGCAGAACGAGTATGAGGGCATGATCGCGCTCCTGAAACAGAACCCTGCCCAGAGCTTTCTCATCGATAAGTACCGCGATCTCGACCGCCTCTCGCTGCAGCAGCAGGAGGACAGCATCGGCGTTGCGCTTGCCGGAAACCACTGGTCCTCCGCGGAAAGCAACCTGCGGAAACTATCCTCGGACCAGGACTTCCTCGACCCAGCTTCCCTCATTATCAGGGACGACGCGGTCCATAACTACGAAGATTCTCTGTATTCTAAGGTCGAGCGCACCACGCGAAGCCGGGTAGACAAGTTCTGCGTGGACAACGTGGCAACGTACCAGAACATCGACTCACTCTACGCCGATTCAGTGTTCCTGCCCGCCTATGCCATCACCTTCTCCTCCGGCAGGAAGGACCTGGTCGACCGGCATGCCCAGCTGGCGGCGGATCTCCAGCGGATCAAGGAGACGGAATTTCCCGCCAAGTCGATCAAGCTCCTCTACGACCAGCTGGTCAAGTCGCCCGACGATAACGGCGTCTTCAAGGCGCGCGCGATTGTCGCTCATGGAAAGCACTACACCGGTACCGAAAAAGAGATCAAGATGCGGATAGCCGAAGCCGATCCGATGGTGGCGAAATGGATAACCAAGGCCAAGGAGCCGCGGCGCGTATTCGTGGTCCCGGTTACCGACAACCAGCACGGGAAAAACAAGTATATCGTCCGGTTCGATGTCAATATCCCGACCGATGCGGTCTTCCCGGTGTACGAGGTCAATATCAAGCTGCCGCGGGAAGTGGCGCAGAACGCCGCTTCGGAGCAGTGGTACGACGAGATCACCTGCAACAAGGTGCCGCTCAAGAACGAGGGGCGCTTTACCATTACCGCGCCCACGGCCGAAAACAACTACGAGTGCCAGATCGCGCCGGTGCAGATGAACAAGGACCAGACCAATGTGCTGGAAATTGCGTTCCGGTACAGCGCCTTCAAGGTCCTCCAGGTGAGCGTGATGGTCCAGAAACCCATTATCAAAAAGAACTGACCGGTTCCAACAAGGAGAACACCAATGAAGAAACCCATAGTCGGCATTGCGATAGCCCTGGCCGTCCTTATCATCGGCGGCTCTGCGTACTGGTTTATTTTCCGGAAAAACCTGAACGACCAGATCGTCATTCCCTACATTGCCCACCAGAAGCCGCGCATCGATCCGCATGTGCCAAGTTCGGTCCCGCTCGCCGACAAACTCGCTGAAGTGGTATTCGACGGCCTCTTCAACGTCAGGGCCAGCGCCAGCGGCATCGTTTACGAGGACGGGCTCGGCGAGTACCTCGGGGTGGACAAGAACAGCGTCGTTTCGGTCCGGCTCAAGCCGAATCGGAAGTGGCATGCGAGCTTCGCCGTCACCATGGACAAGAAGAAGAGCACCATAGCGCCGAAAGCTGAGGTCGATTTCACCGCCGAGGACCTCAAGTTCACGCTCCGGCGTATCCAGACGCTCGGCAGCCTGTCGCCCGACTACATTCTCGTTTCGCAGGCGTTCCCGGACTTCAGCTTCACCGGCCCGGATGAGAGCGGTGTGATACAGTTCCATTTCCGCGGCGACCGGATGTGGACCGAAGGCGATATCAAGGAGGTGCTCTGCTTCAAGATCCTGCCTGCCAATTCCGAAATGGATGCCCCGGAGTACACCAACGGCACCGGCCCCTACCTGCGCTGCGGCGAATACGAGGACGCCATGTACTTCAAGAAGATGCCCGGCGGGCCGGCGAACATCACCAACTTCGTTTTGAACCCATTCATCGATAACAGCACGTATACCACCGAGCTCAAGAACAAGAACATCAACGTGCTGCTCTCGACTCCCTTCGGCGCCCTGTCGCCCATCCTGCGCGACAGCACCGAGTTCTTCTATAAATCAAGCATTGCCACGACCTTCTTCGCGCTCTACTTCAACACGCAGCGGCTTTCCCTCGACCAGCGCAAGGCGGTGCGCAAGCTCGTCGACAATCGCGCGATCATGAACCGCTTCTTCAAGATCGGCACGCCGCAGCAGCGCCACATCGCCAACTACCGCGGCGCGGGGGACAACTACGACGAGAACCTCAACTACAGCGTCTTCCCCTCCACCTCGTACTATGTCGAGGAGAAGGTGGTGAAGCCCGACACCCTGCAGGCCGAGGGCGATCTTTCCACCCTGCCCGACACCGTGCGGATCCAGACCTGCCTCAATTTTGACTTCCGCGAGGAGCTTTCCGACCTGGTCGACATCATGAACGATCCCGCCATGTACCACGGCAAGATCAAGGTCACGGCAGTTTCGAACGACGAGATTGGCAAAGGCAACTACGACGCGGTCCTGGTCCCGGTCTCGGGCTACCGGAACAACTTCCTGTTCGACCTGTACAACATCTTCCTCCGAGCGCCCGATTTCGGCACGCACCGCATCAACCTCCAGACGGCGGTCGACCCGAAGGGCGAAAGGATCATCGATCCCTCGTCGTTTACCGCGGATAAGAACTTCTTCCGGCTCGACCTGGCCAAGGACTCCCCGGAAAATGCCGACGTAAAGCAGCTCCTCGCCGACATCTACCTCTTCATGTCGACCCATGAGATCGGCGACAAACAGCAGGGAGCGATCCTCATCGACGGGCTGGAATCGAAGCTCGCGCTCGGCGCCTGGCTCTTCTCGCTGCCTTCGCTCGCGTATTTCAGCACTCAGTTCGACCCGGCCACCATCGATATCTACGGCACCGCGTCGCAATTGTCGACGGTGGGGAAGTGGCAGGAGAAGAAGAAATAGGACCGGAGATTAATATGATTCGTGTGAATTCCGTTACTGCCTTTGGTGGGGGAACCGCTTAGNNTCTTTGGCTCACCCCTTCCTGCGGAGGTGGGCGGCGATGTCTGCCTCTGGCAGACGCTCGCCCACCCCCGCAACGCTCCCATTAGGTAGAAAACACATAAACGACAACAACTCTTTGAAAGATCCTTCCTTTAACGAGGGCTCAAGCTGCGGGTAGGGATTTCTCTCAAGAGCAATAACGGTTATGATGAGAGCGAAATTCGTTCGTGACAGGCAGGTGGAAGATATAATGAAAAAACTGTCTGAACCTAGATTACGCAGATTATAGGATTTTAAATATGAACAAGATAAGCCGTCTTTGTCCTTCGCCTTCCGGATAACAGGATAGGAATACTTGATTATAACGGAAGCGTTGATGGGAGAGGTGTCTATAAATTCGATTAATTTTTGCAATTCAGGCATCAAGAGAATGTGTTACGACCTCAGAAGCCAATTTAATGGCAATTTTTATTGACAGCAATATGATAATGACCTATATTGATGGAGGAATGCAAGACAACCTGAACGGAATTTCTATTTTTCAGCTTTAAATGGAGGATTCCAGTTAATTTATTTTATCCGATTTCTCATGCATAATTTGAGATTAATCATGAAATCCGGCCAGAGAAGAGCATCCTCTTAGATTCATGGGTCAGAAATAATAATTTTTCGGAAACTGCTATGAATATCAAATTGATACCTATGCTCTTTTTTCTGTCGAGTTTCATGCTGAATTGTAGTCTACTGAACCGATTTGACGAATACCGTAATGAACCGATATGCCAGTTGGCGCGCGAGACCTGCGATCAAGCAAAAGATCTGCGCAAGAAGGTGAAGGACCGGAATGATGCTCAGCTCAAACAGGCGGAGTGCGACTGCGAGCGTTATCGGCAACAATGTAACGACCTTTTAAATAAAAACGAGGAAATCGGTGAGGAGAATCAATTCTGGCATCACGATCACCAGTGAAGTAAACTCAGCGATTATTGAATTCTGGAAAATCCATTTTGCCTGCTCCCGCTTATACCTGTTCGTCCGCTCCACAATTTTCAGATTCATCTCCATCATGAAACGCCGTGACAGCAAGAACCCCTATTTTATCCTCGGCGTGAATAATACGGAGATCATGAAAAAAACGGAGTAGAGCGAGGGAATGCCTGAACTGTGATTCTCCTGATTTGTATGATTTCCCTGACGCATTGAATATTTTTAAAAGATCACTATGGAAAAAACAATAGCGGTTCTCAATCAAATGCGCGACGAGCGCATAGTCGAGTCCTATGCCATCGGCGGCGGCATAGCAGCGATGTATTATATCGACCCTGTCTCGACCTTCGATCTGGATGTATTTGTAATTCTCCCGAATGATTCCGGCGGTCTCATTTCGCTTGATCCTATTTATTCCTGGCTGAAAAAGCATGGCTATATGCCAGCCAGGGAACAGGTCATTATTGAAGGTGTTCCCGTTCAGTTTATCCCCATATACAATGAACTCATTAAAGATGCCGTCAGGAATGCTTTGCAAAAAAATTACGGAGTTAGCCCTGCTTTGATAGTTGGACCGGAATACTTAATGGCAATCATGGTTCAAACCGGTCGTCCTAAAGACCGCGACCGTTGCATAAAATTTATGGAAGAGACGAAAATAAGCGAAACGGTCCTCTCCGCCATCCTTGAAAAGCATCACCTCTCCGATGCATTCCTTGAATTGAAACGGAATAACTATGGAAAATGACCAGTCTTCAATAGATAGACAAAATAGCGAGTTTATCGCAAAGATCTTTGAACGGAAAAAGGAATTCCATCGAAGCCAGGCCCAATTGCCCATCGAAGAAAAAATGAAGATATTAATAGAGTTACAGAAAATTGCAGTCACTATACGGCCTGAACAACAAAAGAACGGGCAGCGCATACAAGTCTGGCAAATAAGTTGATGAATGAAAAGAGCGATAAGAGATACTAATGAAATCCTTTACCCGGTTCCATTTCTGCCCCCGCTGCGCCGATCCCTCTATCGAAGTGTACATGAAGAATGCGATTCATTGCACCGCCTGCGGCTACATTTACTTTCACAACGTCGCCGCCGCCGTGGCCGCGATCATTGAAATCGAGGGGAAGGTACTGCTCCTCCGGCGCGCGCATGAGCCGCAGAAAGGGCTCCTCGACCTTCCCGGCGGTTTCGTGGATTACAAGGAGTCGCTCGACCAGGCTCTTGCCCGCGAAGTCATGGAAGAGACCAGCCTCGCCATCACCGACATCCGCTACTTCGGCTCGTTCGCAAACGTGTATCACTACTGCGAGGTGACCTATTTCACCGCGGATGCCGTCTTTCTCTGCCGGTCGGTGGATCCCGGCGCGCTCAAATTATCAGAGGAGACGAGCGATTATTGCCTGGTCGATCCAAAAACCATGGACCAAAGCCTGCTTGCCTTCGATTCGGTCAAGGAGTCGCTCAGCCGTTACGGCCGTGCCTGAGCCGCAAAACGTCTGCCGTTTTTGCGGCGGGATTTTACGATGAGCGAAATAATATAGAAGATGCCGGCAACCAGGATGATCGTTGCTCCCGAGGTCAGGTTGCAGTAGTAGGAGAGGAAGAGCCCGGAGGTGGTAAAGAACATGCCGAGCACGGCGGCAATCGCCATCATCCGCCGCAGGTCCTTGGTGAACATCTCCGCTATCGAGGCGGGGATGGTGCAGAGCGCGATCACAAGAATGAGCCCCACCACCCGGATGAGCATGATCACCGTGAGTGCAATGAGCAGGATCATGACATAGTAGAGTAAAGCCACCGGAATCCCGCTGACGAGCGCGAATTCCTCGTCGTAGGACATGCTCAGGAACTCCTTGTAGAGGCCGATGACAATAAGGAGTATGATGCAGTCGAGCACGGCCATAAGGACGAGGCTCGCCTGCGAAACCGCGAGGATGGAGCCGAAGAGGTAGCTCATGAGATCAACGAAGTAGCCGGGCTTGAGGTCGATGAGGATGATCCCGATGGCCATGCCGAGCGCCCACATGACGCCGATGATGGTGTCGGAGCGCTCCTTCTGCCGCCGGCTTGCAAACCCCATGAGAAGGGAAGATGCCAGGGAGAAGGGAATGGTGCCGGTCATGGGGGAGAGGCCGAAGAAAGCCGACAGCCCTAAGCCCCCATAGGCCGCGTGCGCCACGCCGCCTGCCAGGAACGAGAGACGGTTTACAACCACGAGTGTTCCGACAACGCCGCAGGCGATGCTGACCAGGAAGCCTGCCGCCAGGGCGTTGCGCATGAAGTCGTAGTGCAGGAACTCATGCATGGCGACGGTCCCCCCCGTGGCGTTTCTCGTGCTCGTGAAAGACCCGGTGCGGCACGCCGTGGGCCACGAAATCGACCGGGCAGCCGAAGGTTTTCGTAATCATCTCCTCATCGATCTTGCCGTCGGCATGGAAGAAAAGCTCCTTGTTGATACACGCGACCGACTTTATGTATTTGGAAACGACGCTGACATTGTGCGTGACGAGCACCACCGTGGTCCCGCCGCTGTTGAGCCGCGCGAGGTGCTGGTAGATCTCGTCGGTGCCGGTGGTGTCGATGCTCGCGGTCGGCTCGTCGAGAAAGAGAATGGCGGGTTGCGACACGAGCGCGCGGGCAAGCAGGACCTTCTGGCGCTGGCCGCCGGAGAGTTCGCCGATCGTCAGGTTCCGCAGCCGGCCGAGACCGACCTCCTCGATCATCGAATCCGCCGCCTGCTTGTCGCCGTTGGTCAGGCGCCGGCCCAGCCCGCGCCGCGCCGCGAGACCCATGCGCACTGCATCGCGGACGAGTATGGGGAACTCCTTGTTCGATGAGGTTTCCTGCGGGACATACCCTGCCGAGCGCCGGGTTCTCTCCGGCAATCCGCCGAGGAGCCGGATGGTGCCGGTATTGGGCCTGAGAACGCCGAGGATGAGTCGCAGGAGCGTTGTCTTGCCGCCGCCGTTCGGGCCGATGATACCGAGGAAGTCGCCCTGTTCAATGGAAAAGCTGACATCCCGGACCGCCGCCTCGTTCCGGAAATAGAAGGAGACTTTTTCTACCTCGATTGCAGGCGGGCGGGTCATTGCTGCACAAGATTCTTCGTGAAGGTCAGCAGGTTTGCGGCCCAGTCTGCGGCCAGGGGGTCGGCGACCGCGACTCGCGCGCCGATCTCGTGCGCGATGATCTCTGCGGTCTGGCGGGAGAACTGCGGCTGGACAAAGATAGTCGAAATATGGCCGGTCCGGGCATAATCGAAAATGGATCCCAGCGTATGCGCGCTCGGCTCCTTGCCCTCGACCTCGATGGCTACCTGCCGGAGCCCGAACTCATGCGCAAAATAGCCCCATGCCGGATGAAAAACCATAAACGGGCAAAGCCCGTTTTTTTGAGCGAATAAAGTCTTAATTTCATTCTGGAGCGAATCGATTTCGAGCATGAAGAGCGAATCGTTTGCCCGGAATTCCGTGGCGTGAAGGGGAAAGGCAGTGCAGAGTGCGGCGGTAATCGTCGTCGCCTGCGTTTTGACAAGCTCTGGTGAGAGCCAGATATGCGGGTCGAGCCCCTCTTCGCCAACAACGCCCGACCTGTCGCCTATGTAAATCGGCGCCTCGATGGAACGCTTTGCAATGCCGCTGTCGGTATGCACCACCCTGAGCTGCGGATAGGTGCCGGAGAGCCGTTCGAGCCAGGCATGCTCGAACTCGATGCCGATACTGAAGTAGAGCGAGGCCCGGGAAAGCGAGGTCATCTGGTGCGGCCGGGGTTCGTAGGTATGCTCGGAGACGCCGGGCGGCACCATGACAAGAACCGAGACCAGGTTCCGGGCGATTTTGTCGACAAAGTATTTCTGCGGAGCGATGCTGACGGCGACGACGGGAACCCCGTCCGGGGACGACCGGTCGCACCCGGTGAACAGGGCTGCCAGAAGAATGATGGCGAGTACCAGTGATTTCGAGGTCATCGGCAGTGGGGGGGGAGGTCTATGCTATGTCAATTTTACGACGCATCAAGAATATACATTAAACGGATATTTGTGTTACTGCTCAGGCGGAGAAACCGTTCTAAATGCCACTGGTGGGGGAACCGCCTGCGGCGTTTCCCCCTGGCCTAAAGCCGCGAAAGACACGCGTCTTTAGGCATATCCCTCCCTCCCGCAACGCTCTCTTTTAGGGTAGAAAACACATAATAATACACACCCATCCCATATATCCTGAGTCAACTGTAATTCCAGATTGATTTCGCCATTTTTTGTTAATTTTTCCAATACCCCAGTACAGACATATTCTCATTTTGTCCGGCTGCTGTCCCATAGCGACCACCTGATTCCCGGTAGATAAAGCTGTTCAGGTTGCGCCAGCATGCGTACCGAGCCGCCTGCTGTCCCATAGCACGAATTAAGAATGGCTAATAAATCGAACCGATTCCAAAGCACTCCTCGTATGATGGTAAACAAGCGTGAAAAACTTCCTTTCCACCGACCGATATATGAAATAAAACGCAGGATTACATAGGTAAGCAATGCCGTCCATATTTGCCATCGAACCGCATTTTCATTATGCCCCAGGAAATCCGCGAGCTGTAGTGTCTGCTTCAGCTGTTTGAAAAATACCTCAATACCCCAGCGGCTCTTGTACAGGTCACAAATCGATCCTGCACTCCAGTTCAGATTATTGGTGATAAATTCCATTTCTACGATTTTCCCATCAACTTCTACCATCGCTTTTATTAATCGCAGCGGTTCAGGATATTGGTCTCGGGATTTTTTTACCTTCAACCGTATCTGCGCATCCGTTCGAATCGTGCCGGTACCCTTTTGGCGCTTTATAACCTTAAAAACCATGTTTTCTTTCCTGCGTGTAACCCAGAAAACTCCTCGCTTCTGTAATTCATGCAAATGAACGAAATCCACATACGCCTTATCAAAAACCACGATCTCACCAGCTTGAATTTCAGCGCACAGCTCGCGTGCTTCAGCCGCATCATGCGAACCAGCCGATTTTACAACGGCAAAGCGTGGCAGAAAACTTTGAAGATCCAGCCGCATATGGCATTTCGCCGCCGCTTTCCTTCGGCGATGCTTCGCCCAATCCATGCAATTCGCTACCAGCCTGATCGTCGTCGAATCAACCACATTGATGATCCGCTTGAACCGGCGGGGAAAGCCACAATATGCCCGGCCGATTCCAAATCCAGGATGTTCTTTCTGAATATCTCTTAAGGTTGCCCAGAACATTTCTTCGGCCATGTCCGCATTGCGTACCCTGTTTGCATGAGACAATCCATTATGGCTTGGCGGCGTCGCTCCCCGTAATGTTTTCAGGGCTCCGCTATGATTATTCAGAGAATCGCTCACATCATTCAAGCCTAATGCATGCGATAGCTGCGCATATACCAGCGTCACCACATGGCTCCACGGCGAAAAACTCCGGCTCTTCGATTCAACTCCATGCGCCCGCGCCAGCTTGCTCACCAAGTATCCAGGAATTTTCTCTACTACCTGTTTTAATATCGTAAATTTATGACGTGTCGGCATTTGATAGCTCCTTTATAAAGAGACGGCGGCACGCATCTCTGCTATCCCGCCGCCCGTTTTTACCATTCGGCCTGAACTTACAAACCGTTCAGGACCGGGAACCGGGCCGTATCATGATCATGCACGCTCCGACCGTTCCCACAGCCGGATTCCGGCATTTCACGGCACCGCCGCACACAACGAAACCCGTTGTTGTTGTTCCTGTTGTTCGGGTTGTTGTTGTTTCGGTACGCGGCGCACAGGTTGTCGTTGTTGTTGTTCCACGAGCCCCCACGCAACACGCGGTAACGCTTCGCCCGGTCCCCTCCATTGCACCATACGCCGATGCAATGAATCTCTCAGAAGCCAGGTATCGCCCATCCTCGCATGACCGCACCACCCGGCTATGGACGAGTTCAAACTCCCCATCGGCAACACTCCATCATTGACTTCTTTTATTTTACTCCTGATCCGGCGTTTGAATCTCCTGATATTTCCTTTCTGTAATGTTCGGAAACCTCGGAAATGCCTGAAGCCCAGGAAAGGCACTCCGTCGCAGGTGCGGTATACCCGCGATTTTTCCGGATGAATCCGCAAACGGAGCCGTTCAAGGTATCGCGTAATGTCCTCCTTGAGTGCATTGAGGGATTTCTTGCAGTCGGAGAATATCACAAAATCGTCCACATATCGTATATAAGCGCCGAAGCCACAATAATCCATTACATAGTGATCCAGGCCGTCCAGATACCAGTTGGCCCATACCTGGCTGGTCATGTTCCCGATGGGCAAACCCCTGCGTCGCTCCAAAGGAGTAAGCAGCGTATCGCCGGGAAACCAGTCGCATTCCGTCTCGGTCAAAGGCGCGACATTCAGGATGTCTTCAATGAGCCGTAAAAGACGGGGATCGTGCACTTTCCCGCCAAGTGAAGCAAAAAGGATATCGCGGTCGATGGAGGGAAAGAATTGGCGGATATCGCATTTCAACACATAGCGGTATTGCAATGAATATCTGCCGTAAAGTTCAAGACCGGCTTTTGTTCCCTTTCCCGGCCTGTTCGCGCAAGAATTCGAAACCATTGACCGTTCAAGAACCGGTGAAACGACATTGCACACCGCATGATGCACAATCCTGTCGATAAAGGGGGCGGCCATGATGGTACGGGTCTTTTTTTCATGCACCGTAAATATTTTATAACCGCCGGGCCGGCATGATCCATCGAGGAGATTCTGCCGGAGCGCCAGCAAGGTCGATTCCCAGTGCATCGAAAAACGGGCGATGTCGTCCCGCTTTTTCTTGCCTTTCGAAGCTTTTCTGAAAGCAAGGGCGAGGTTCCCGAAATCCGCGACCGCCTCAAAATCAGGCTGCGGATATCGATTTGATCCAGCCGCCGAGCAAGCTACCAAGTTTATCGAGTTCACGTGAAATGTGCTCGTGTTTTTTCAGGTCATGCGCATCGGATTCATATTGCAGTCTGAAAATCTGCCGTATAATCTCGCATTGATTGTTTGCCCGTTTTATCTTGGCGGCCTTTTCTCCTCGCGGCGAATAATAAGCATCGGTGATCTGTTCCAGCAATGAAATCGAAAGCGTCACCAGCCGGTCGCCAACGGTGAATTTCCTTCCCTTCGGCATCTTTTCAACATATAGAAAAACCACCTTGCAGAAGTTCCTTGCCGCGTCGACGGCATTCTCCTGATTACTCATTTTTCAAATTTGACCGCGAACGGACGCGCCTGACGGCGCGCCCGGATTATAAAGGGTAAAAGCGAAAGAGTTAAAAGTGTAAAAAAACCTACCGCCGCACACAACGAAACCCGCCGCCGCCGCTCCTGACGCTCGGGCAGCCGCTGCCTCGGTACGCGGCGCACAGGAGGTCGAGGCCGTAGCCGTAGCCGAAGTCGTCGTACCACGAGCCCCCACGCAACACGCGGTAACTGCCGTAACTCGGTCCAAGCGGGTCCGTTTGCGCACTCAAACTGTAATCACCATACCAGTCGTTGCACCATTGCCAAACGTTCCCTGACATATCGTAAAGCCCAAAGGCATTCGCAGGTTTGGTCGCTACCGGCTTAGTGCCATAAGGCGTATTGTTATACCAACACCATACATGCGCGCTGATCTGCACTGTATCGGCAGTCGTGAGCGGGGGATAACTCTGGCCCCAGTAATAATCCGCAGTGCTTCCTGCTCGGCATGCATACTCCCATTCAGCTTCGGTCGGCAGGCGATAACCGTGCTTAGTATAGTCAACAACCACTCCTGCCAGCGTGTCATACCCACTGCCACTATATTTACTGCTATAGCTATACACCGTATCATAGCCGTCGTGCTTACTCCGAGCATTGCAATAAAGAGCTGCGTCATACCAATTTACATCCTCTACCGGCTTCCTTGGAGCCATTGCACCCGTATCAAAATAAGATGGATTCACTCCCATAAGCGCCTGATAGCTTGCCTGCGTCACATCCGTCGTGTCCATATAAAACGAGGAAACAGTCACACTATGAACCGGCGTCGCATACAGTGCCGTATTATTTGACCCCATCTGGAATGTCCCACCGGGTATATGAACCATACCCATGATCGTAGTCCCCGCCGGAATCGTAGTAAAGCTCCATACCGCAGACCATCCGCTCGTCCCGGAGATGTTTGCGGCGTTCACCCGCCAGTAGTAGGTCGCATTATTTGAAAGGCCGCTCGGGGTCATGCTGTTCGTAGTAAAACCAGGTTGATTAACAATAAGATTGCCGAAACTTGCAGATGTGGATACCTCGACTCCATACGAGGCAACCGCCCCTCCGCTTCCCGAACTCCAGCTCAAGGCGGGGGCTACCGATTGCCCCGTTGCGCCATTCGCGGGGGAATCCAGAACCGGCACGCCCGGCACGGCAGTATTCGTGCCGCTGGATGTCGTAAAGCTCCATACCGCAGACCATCCGCTCGTCTCGGAGATGTTTGCGGCGTTCACCCGCCAGTAGTAGGTCGTGCTGCTCGAAAGCCCGGTAACCGTTCCTGAAGTGCCCGTTACACCTGCTTGGATCACAACCGGACTCGCAAAGCTCAAGGCAGTCGCGACCTCCAACCCATATGAAGTTGCGCCGGATGACGCATTCCACTCCAATGCTAATGATGTCGCCTGGTTCGAAGATCCGTTGGTCGGAGAAGCAGGCGTAGGCGCAGAAAGGGTGTTGCCACCATTCCCGGTCGGGCTGCTTTTGCATCCACCAATCATCATCGCCGCAACCACCATTCCGCAAATAAAAAGCCCTGGTTTCATCAGAGCAAACCATCCCTTCATCGAAAACCTCCCTGTAAAATTGTTTGTAGTATCGGATACTACCAGTGTTTTTTTTGGTATATTGTTTACATTAAAGATATGTGGCAAACAGTCGAAATATGGTAGCAAACCACGGAGGAAGGAATATGTTCCCCGGCATACTACTTGCGGGGGGGGGGATTTCGAATACTGTCATGGCTGGCTCCTGGAGTGGTTTTTAATATAATCTTACCCGGTTTTGTTTTCAAGGGTTATGGATTAAGCGCACGCAACACGGATTTTGGAGAAAATGGCGGCGAGGTAGCAACAAATAAAATCTTATTTCTCTGTTTTTCTATGGGATGGCTGTGATAATAATAGTAATCATGCAATTTGTTATTCCCATATAAGTATAAAAAAATCAAAGTTATACAAATATAAAAAATATTAGAAAATAAATATTGATTTCGCCCCCAAAAAATACTATATTATCGTAGTGCCGGCAAAAGCCGGATTACTATAAGTATCACGCTCTTTGACATCGTCGGAGGACAGGAGGCTATCATGGCAGATCATTCCGGAATGCGGCTGGGCAAAAACGCCCCGCGTCACGAGATTCGTACCTTGCAGATGGCGCAGTATCTGCGCCCGGAAGTGCTTCCCGCGCTGCCGGAATCGCAGGAATGGTATGATAAAGTCGGCACCTGGCCGATGATGATGAATGACCGGCTCGGCGATTGTACCTGCGCGGCAGCCGGGCATTTCATCGAAGAGTGGACCGCGTATGCGGGAAATAAAGTGATCCTGTCCGACGACCAGATCGTTGCCGGTTATTCTGCAATTACCGGGTACGACGCCCGCACCGGCACCAATGACAATGGAGCGGTGGAACTGGATGTGCTCAAATATTGGAAGAATACCGGATTTGCCGGCCACCGGATCGCTGCCTTCGTGGCGCTCGAACCCGGAAGCCTCGATCATATCAGAGCCTCGGTATTTCTTTTCGGAGGCTGTTACATCGGGGTGGCATTACCTGTTTCCGCCCAGACGCAGGGAGTCTGGGCGGTGCCGCCCTGCGGGCTGAGCGGCCGGGGAGCACCGGGATCCTGGGGCGGCCATGCCGTGCCGGTGGTGGGATATGATGCGCATGGGGTTACCGTGGTAACCTGGGGCGCCCTCAAACGGATGACCTGGGGATTCTGGCAGGCCTACTGCGACGAGGCGTACGCCGTGCTGAGTCCGGACTGGGTCAGCGCGACGAATCCGGCCGTCAATGGATTCGATCTGGACCAGCTTGATGAGGATCTCCTGGCGGTAGCCGGGGCCGGCCTGAGCAAGCCTCTTGCGTCGGCCTGCCGCGAAGGTTAGTTTAGAACACCGGCACCGGCACGAATGCCGGGTTTTGCTTTTGTCAAATATCCGCATCGGGAGGCGACAGGTAATGCAATTGATTTATAAAGGTGTGCTCTATGGGGCGCTGGCGGCTCTCGCCGCCGCGACGGTTGCAAAGGCCGATTTTACCACCGCAACCCTGGTCGCGGGGACCAATCCGGCGGCAGTTGCCGTAAATCCGGTAACCAATACGGTCTATGTCGCAAATTATGCCGGTGGTACGGTTTCAGTTTACAACGGGACGACCAATGCCGCCGAGACGGTAACGGTGGGAACCGACCCCTGCGCAATTGCGATAAATCAGGTGACCAACAAGATTTATGTGGCGAATTACGGCGGCAAGAGTGTCTCGGTCATCAGCGGAGCTACCAATACCGCGACGACCGTCACCGCCGGCACCGATCCCTGTGCGATAGCGATAAATCCGGTTACCAATGCAATCTATGTCGCGAATTACGGAAGTAATAATGTGACGGTTATTAACGGGTCGACCGGCGCGGTGACGGCAACGGTGACCGCAGGAACGAATCCGGCGGCGATTGCCGTGAACCCGGTGACCGGCACTGTCTATGTAGCGAATTATGGCGGAAAAAATGTCACGGTCATCAATGGGGCGACCAATACCATTACGACCACCGTGAGCGTCGGGACCAATCCCGGTGCAATTGCGGTAAACCCGGTGACCAACACGATTTATATCGCAAATTACGCTACTGCCGGCGTTTCCGTTATCAATGGGACGACCAATGCGGTAACGACGACCGTTACCTCGGGAACCGACCCGATTGCCCTGGCGGTAAACCCGGTGAGCAATACGGTATATGTTGCCAATTATGGGGCCGCCACCGTTACCGTCATTGCCTGCGCGACGAATACGCCGACAACCGTGAAAACAGGGACAGCTCCCCGGGCGGTAGCCGTGAACCCGGTTACCGGCAAGGTTTATGTGGTGGACAGTGCCGGCGGTACCCTCACCATCATCAACGGGGCGACGGACTCCGCGCTCTCCCTGACCATTGGTGCGGGCCCCCGGGCCGTGGCCATAAACCCGGTGACCGATAAGATCTATGCCGTGAACTACATCGGCAATACCGTTACCGTCATCGACGGGGCGACCTATGCGACAGCCTCGGTAACTGCCGGAACTGAGCCCTGTGCCGTGGCGATCAATCCGGTAACCGCTATGATTTACGTGGCAAATTATTCGAGCGCCAATGTCACGGTGATCTCAGGTGCAACCAATACCGCGACCGCACTGGTCAATGCGGGGACCTACCCGACCGCCATCGCAGTAAACCCGGTTACCAATAAGGTATATGTGGCAAACTACAACAGCGATAACGTCACCGTGATCGACGGAGCGACCGATTCGACCACGACGGTTGATGTGGGAACCTCCCCCATGGCCGTGGCGGTGAATCCGGTGACCGACAAGATTTATGTGGCGAATTTTGCCTCCAGCAACATCACCGTCATCGACGGAGCTACCAATGCTTCGGTTAACGTTGCCGCGCAATCGAATCCCTATGGGATTGCGGTAAACCCGGTAACCGATATGATTTATGTGACCAACGAGGGCAGCAGCAGCGTTACCGTGGTAAACGGAGCGACCTATGCGACTAGCACTGTTGCCGCCGGGTCGTACCCCCGCGCAGTGGTGGTGAATCCGGTGACCAATACCATTTACGTACTCAATTTTATAGGCAGCACCGTAACGGTTATTAACGGCGCAACCAATGCAACGACCACCGTTTCCACCGGGTCGAATCCCGGGGCAGTGGCGCTGAACGTCGTGACCAATACGCTTTATGTGGCGAATAACGGCGGCAATACCATCACGGCGATAAACGGGGCGACCAATGCGACGACCACCCTCCATGCCGGGATGCTTCCTGCTGCCATTGCCGTGGATCCGATAACCGACAAAATTTTTGCGGTAAATTCTACCGGCGGGAACATGACGATTATCGACGGGGCGACCGATTCGGCAATCACGGTAACGGTCGGGAGTAACCCCGATGCTCTTGCAGTGAACCCGGTGACCAATACCGTCTATGTGGCAAACGGCGGCGGCAATACGGTCACGATGATACCCGAGGTCCCGCAAAGCGATACCCGCATCTGGGCACTGCCGGATTCGCTTCCCTGTCATATCAGTTTCGCTTCCATGCCGGTTCTTGGCGGCAGGGCGGTCAACCGTGCATTTACCGGTAAGTGCGGCATCCAGGGAGTTTACAACAGGGTCAATACCGCGCAGAACGCCTGGAACGCCGCCTCCATTACCTCCCTCGCCGGTACCGATTCGACGCGATGGAGTTTCAACTGGGGCGCGACCGACTCTTTAACGTTCGGCGAGAATTTTCTCTGCATGTACGCCGCCGATTCGCAGTGCGGCGGAACGAATAACCTTGGCAAGGGTACCCCGTTCACGGGAAATACCACGGTATACCCGGTTTACCGCAGCTCGGGGGTTCCGGTCCTGAGCCTTCCGACCAACGGCGCGACCGGTATACAGGCTGCGCTGACCCTGAGCTGGCGAACCGTGCCGGGCGCAGCTACCTATTCCCTGCAACTTTCAACGGTTTCGACCTTTTCGACAACGGTCATCGCGCAGAGCGGCCTCACCGCCGCGCGCCTGGCTGAGGCCGGATTTGCCAATAAGGCTACCCGCTACTGGCGGGTCAATGCGACCAATGCCACCGGGACCGGGATATGGTCGAGCGTCTGGAGCTTTACCGTAACCCTGACCTCTGCGGTTCCTTTAAATAAACCCCAGGCTGCGGGCAGTTTCAGTATTCATGACGGGATCATCGCCTTCTCCCTGGTCCGGGAGTCCCCGGTTGACCTCATGGTTTACGATATGCGCGGGAAGAAAGTATACGAGTCGAACCGCGTGCAGGCGTCGGGAAACTATTCGATTGCAGTAAAAAACATGGTTGCCGCTGCCGGACGTTATGTCGTGGACTTCAGGGCGGGCGGGTTGACAAGAAGAACTTCGGTGGTGAATTGCGGGGGAAAAGAATAAGGAGTCGGTTAAATCGATCAATCAAAGGGAGGTCGTATGACGCAGCAGGACATCCTTGATTTCATGAACAAGAACCAGGTTTGCACTCTGGCAACTTGCGAAGGGAACAAACCATATGTCCGGGGGATAAAAATCTACCGAGCCGACCGTGACGGCATCGTGTTCCATACGGGCATTGCCAAGGATATGTTTGAACAGCTCAAAAAAAATCCAAACGTCGAGTTCTGTTTTATCACCGAAACTATGCAGGTACGAACCAGTGGAACCGCAGTTCTTGAAAACGATCGGAAACTGAAGGAAGAGATGATTGCCATGCGACCGTTTTTAAAACCCATGGTCGAGCGGGATGGTTTTGATTCCCTGGCGGTATACCGCGTGCGGAATATGGTGTCAACGGTATGGACCATGGCGACGAATGCGGATAAGAAGGAATACATCGAAATTAAATAAAGGTTCCTATGCGAAAAGCCCTGGACCCTCCGGAAGGAAAGATCCCCCCTTATTCCCCCCTTACAAAGGGGGGAGCCGCGGGCGGGAGAGATTTCTTTGATCGCGATTTACTTCGAAAACGAGGTCTCGTGTGGAATGGGGAACAACTTCCTTATAATCCTGATAATATTCTTAAATCCCGTAATCTTCGAAGGGGTATGACCTTACAGGAAAGAAAATTATGGGATAGATTTCTGAGAAGGCATCCCATTCGATTTCTGCGGCAGAGGCCTATCGATCATTTCATTATTGATTTTTATTGTGCCAGGTGCCGGATTGGCATTGAAATCGACGGTCTTCAGCATTCTTCGCCGACCGCAAAAGAATATGACAGGGTAAGATCGGATGTCCTCTCGGTGTATAAGATAGAGGTTCTTCGATTTACTAACAGGGAAATAGACGAGGAATTCGGGAAAGTGTGCGACATGATTTCAAAGGAGATTTTTTGTCGGATATCGGCTTCCCCAAAGCAGGAATAGTCTTATGGGCGATCGGGGATTCGAGGGCACCAAGGCCGAATAAAGAAGAATATCCCCCCTTTGAAAGGGGGGCGGCGAAGCGGGGGGATCTTTCCGGTGGGGCAACCATTGCATGCTTTCCCCCACCTGAAGAACCTCGCAAACCACCAAATCTCAATCCAACCGCATCATCCGTCTCGCTACCCACTCCACCGTCAATAATCCAAAAATAATAATCAGTAATCCCCAATTTTTCCGTATCGGCAACGTTTCCCTGACTCTTTCGATTCCCGCCGGAGCGGACCCGAAAAACGACGCGGCAATCGAAGAATCGGTTACCGACGCCAGCGGCTGGGCGACTTCGTTAAGGAGCGAGGTGTTCTGCTGCGACACCGCATATTCCGATTGGTCAGGGTCGACAAACAGCGAATCGGCAAAGGAGAACGTTCTGTCTCCTGTTTTTCCCCGGACTTCGAATCGATAGCGGCCTTCGGGAAGCGGTTTAGTATGGATGGATTGATAGGAGCCGCCCGCGGCGGTCATGGTGAATGTGGTATCGAAGGTGAGCCGGTCGGATGCAAACCGGCACGAAAGCCCGACATCCGACGGGATGGCAAGGTCGGCGGGGAAGAGGACCCGCAGGGGAATCGAATCGGCCTCGGCAAGCGGCCCTCCGGGGTAGAGAATGAGCCGGTCGGAAAGACCGGCGGTGAGCAGATCCTTGACCCATGCAACGAGGCGGCGGGAGAACGCGAATGCCGCCTCTTCGTCGGCGAGCGCGAGCGGCGAGAAATCCCACCGCCAGATGCCCGATGCGGCGCAGACCAGTGCGTGGCGGCCGGCGATTTCTGCGGAGTAAAGCACCGGGATCGTATCGGTCGGCGTGCCTGCCCGGCTGCCGATGACAGCCACAAGCGCTGCGCCGGATTGCCCGACCCGTTGCCGGGGAGTGCGGTAAAAGCCCTCGGCCGGCGGGAGGCGCGTGAGATCGAGACCTGCCAGGGGATTGCTGCCGAGGTCGGAAGCGGGTTCCCTGTAGGTTACCGGCCCGCCGGCGGGAGAAGCCGGTGCTGCGCCCGGAGGGCTTCCGATAATCAGGATGGCTCCCGCAGGTTTGAGGCCAGCAGGTGCTGATGTCAATTGCCGCCCGGCGTCGAAGAGAATGGCGAGGTCGGTCCCTTCGCCCGGGGACGGTGCGGATTCAAGGAAATCGCGATCCCGGTTGAACGCGAGCCGTATAAACCTCTCGTCAAGAGACGGCGCGGCATGTGTTGCCGCCCAGGTAAAATGGGCAGGCAGGGCGGTATGCAGTGCGTAGCGGGAGCATCGGGTTCCCGCTGCCGAGCCGGCGACGAACCGGTACAGGCGCCTTCCCGGAACCTGGTGCGGGAGTGGGAGAGTCACGTTGAGGCGGAAGGGTCCGTGACCCACGGAAACGGGCCGGGCGACAATGGCGACGCCGTTTGCCACGGCGCTAACCGAAAGGGCTTCGCCTCCGGCGGCAGCCGAAAAACCCTCGAGTGCGATGGTTGCCGCAAGCGGTGAGTCGGCCGGAGAAGCGGGCGGCAGGGCCGGCGCTTCCATCCGGAGGAACGGCGCAGGATTAACTTTGGGCAAGGGAAGGTACCAGGCCGTTTTATCGGAATAGCCCGCGAGAGGCATCGTCGCATTCGACCAGTTACCGTCGGAGATGATGAAGATGGCTGCGGCACGTTTCAGTGCGGCATCGTCCGAGGCTCCGGGAAGAAAACTGCGCCGGTCTGAAAAGTCAAACGCGTCTCCGCGGGACAGCGGTCGCAGCGAATCGCCGAACCGGTAGAAGGCGAACCGGTGGCCGGGATCGGCATGGGCCGCGTTCCAGGCTTCAAGTCGCCTGAGAACGGGTACGACGGTCTCGCCCGGGGAGAAGAGACGCATGCTCTGCGAGATGTCGACAATGACCGGGACCGCCTGCCGGGGAGGGATTCGATCGAAGGTAAGTATCGGCTCGAAAAATGCGGCGGCAAGCGCGGCGGTAAGAACTATGCGCAAAATGCCGAGGAATATCCGCCGTCCTGCGGAAAGCGGGAGGGCCGCGATCCGTTGCAGGGAAAGGAAACCGAGAACGAGCAGGAGTCCGGCAGCAACGAGGGGAACGATCGGCATGGTCCTCACTTATTGGAAAGGACCGTATCTTTTTTCCAGTAGCGGTCGTTCTGTTCCGGATAATCCGTAGTAAAGTGAAGGCCCCGGCTCTCCTTCCGCTTTGCGGCGGAGAGGACAATGAGCTTTGCGGTGGTGACCAGGTTCCGGAGTTCGAGAAGCGGCACCGTGATCTTGGTGCGCTTGTAAAAATTTTCAATCTCCTTTTCGAGGAGCGTGATCCGGCGGAGCGCCCGGGAGAGCCGCACGTTGGACCTCACGATGCCGACATAATCCCACATGACGGACTGGATCTCGGTCATGTCGTGCGACAGGAGGATCCACTCCTCATTATGGATGGTCCCGGAATCGTCCCAGGAAGGAATCGACTCGCGGGGAATCCGGGCGCGGTTGCGAAGCCTGCTGCCTGCATCGGCGGCTGCCCTGAAGGAAAACACGAGTGCTTCGAGGAGCGAATTTGACGCCAGCCGGTTTGCGCCATGGACCCCGGTGCAGGCGACTTCGCCGCAGGCATAGAGTCCGTCGATGTCTGCATGCCCTTCATGGTCCACCCGTATGCCGCCGCAGGTGTAATGGGCGGACGGCACCACCGGAATGAGATCGCGCGTTATATCGATCCCCAGGCCTTTGCATTTCCGGTAAATATACGGAAAATGTTTTTTAGTCTCTGCCGGCGGGGCGCTCCGGATATCCAGGAAGACGCAGGGGGCGCCGGACATCTTCATCTCATGGTCAATGGCGCGCGCAACGATATCGCGGGGCGCAAGCGACTTGAGAGGGTGATAGTCGCCCATGAACTCCCTGCCGTCGGCATAGCAGAGAACAGCGCCGTACCCGCGCAGCGCCTCGGAGATGAGAAAGGAGGGCGCGCCATCATGAAACAGCGTCGTCGGATGGAACTGGATGAACTCCATGTTCGCAATTTGTGCCCCGGCGCGATAAGCCATGGCATACCCGTCACCGGTCGCGATGGAGGGATTGGTAGTATGCAGGTAAACCCGCCCGGCGCCGCCGGTGGCGAGACAGGTGAATTTTGCCCGGACCGGCAGGATTGCCCGGGAAATAGTGTCGAGGACATAGGCGCCGAAACAGGTGTTTTCCCTGGTTCCGCGGAGATTGCCAAGGTGATGGCCGGTAATGAGCTCTACTGCAAAATGATGTTCGAACAGCCGGATGGACCGGTTCGCGCGGATAAGGGAAAGAAGCTGCTCCTCCACGGCCCGACCGGTAAGATCCCTGGCATGAACGATCCGGTTAACCGAGTGGCCGCCTTCTCTTCCGAGGTGAAGGTTATAAGGATTTCCGGCCCGGCTCAGGTGAGAAAAATCGACCCCCCAGTCGATCAGGTCCTTGATCCGGGCGGGCCCTTCCTCCACGATAATTCTTACCGACTCTTCATCGCAGAGCCCATCGCCTGCGGTAAGCGTATCCCGGACATGAAGCTCAAAACTATCGCCGCGATCGAGTACGCAGGCTATGCCCCCCTGGGCATAATTGGTATTGGATTCGCTATCCTCTTTTTTAGTGATAATCGTTACGGTGCCGAATCGGGAGGCGTGGATCGCAAAGCAGAGCCCGGCTATTCCGCTTCCGATTACAAGAAAGTCGCTGGTATAATTATCCATAGATTACATCGCCTCAATGGTTTGCGATAAATATACATAAAATCGGGCTCCTGTCGAAGGCGGGACCAGGGCGACCCTGCGGATCCGTTTTCATGAAACCGGCGGCGGGGGAGGGGATGATTGGGCCCGCCTTAAGCGGCAGGCAAAATCGAGTAGTTACGTTTGCGCATTCATTATAGTATTTTATTCTGATCGGCGATTCTTGGAAGCCGGCTTTCGGGGGAGGGGATAGGATTGAAATACCTCGCGGTTGTCTGCATCATCGTATTTTCAGGAAGTTGCGTCATTGCTGCTTCAGCGGACGTCGTCGTCGCCAAGGCAGCCGACTCTGCAGCTGCCCGGAAGTCTGCTACACCAAGGCCGTCCGGTGGCGGGAGCAGCGACAAAGCGGCGGTGAAGCATATCATATTCGGGGAACAGAAAATCGAAGGCAAGATTCGAAGGCCTCAGTTGGTGTTGATCAAGGCAGACCAGCGTCCGGATTTTCCACCCATGGTCAGTCAACCGCTCGGCAAAACACGGAATATTGCCGCTCTGGTTGACCCGAGTCTGATCGAAGCTCCCCACAAGGGCGCATTTCAATTTCAAGGGACCAAAATCATCAATCCTGCTCCGTGACCCATGTGGAGCCGCATGGCGAAGGGGATTTTCACCGGCGGGAGAGATTAACCATTTGCATTGCAAAGATCGGCGGGCCGGCCGGCAAGGGGAGGACCACTAATGGATTTTTCGACCAAACTTTTTCATGCGTTTAATCCTTCATCGGATGCGTACCTTTTCATGTGGACGCTTCTTATCACCGGTGTGTTCGCCTTGTCGATTATTATCGAACGGTTCTTTTATCTGCAACGGCGCAAGGGCGATAAATCCGAGAGTTTCATACGAAATATTCTCGATTGCATCGAGAAGGACGATCTGGGCACTGCCATTGCCGCCTGTGAGAAGAACTACCGCACCGCGCTTGCGCGGGTCGTCAAGGCCGGTCTCGACGAGGCGACCCTCGGAGCCGACAACATCCGGAATGCCATTGATGAATCGATGCTGAAAATAGTCCCGCAGCTCGAAAAACGGACCGGGTACCTTGCCGTCATCGGGAACGTGTCGACGCTCCTGGGGCTCCTGGGCACCGTGTACGGACTGATCATGTCGTTTGCCGCCGTCGGCAGACCGGGAATCGATGCGGCGCAGAAGTCCGAACTTCTGGCCTCAGGGATAGCAACCGCCATGAATTCAACCTTTTGCGGTCTTTCCGTGGCGGTCACCTCGATCGTCATCTATGCACTCCTAAAATCAAAAACGCAGCGCATCATCGATGAACTTGACGAATATTCGCTTCGCGTCTCCAATGCGCTTATCGAGCGGTCCTTCAAGACCCATAAATTTCATATCAGCGCGGCGCAGCTCAAAGAGGGCGTCGGCGTGCATGTGACACACAACAATGTCAAAATATTCATCGATAACAAATTGGCAAAAGAAATAACCCTGTAAGCGAAAAATAATGGGAATCCTCGAAGAATTAGGAAAATGCTTTCTCCCCTCGCATGAGGCCTTCATATTCATGTGGGCGCTCCTGCTGCTCGGCTTGGCGGCAATTGCCATAACCATAGAGCGGTGGGTCGATATCAATCGCCGGACCGATTACGATGCGCCCTCGTTTTTCGAGCGGGTCAGGGACCTTCTGAGCCAGAAGCGATCCGTCGAAGCCTACCAGATCTGCCTTTCGTCGGGAAGGCGCGCACTTCCCAGGATACTGGGTGCCGGAATCCGCAAGGCCGGGGTGGAACTGGGCCTGGTGCAGGGAGCCATGACCGAAGAGTCGGTACATATGGCTTCCCGGATGGAAAAACGGCTGAGCCTGCTCATCATGTTCGGCAACGTTTCAACGCTCCTCGGGCTGCTCGGCACGGTATTCGGTCTCATCATGGCATTTGCAGCGGTCGGGAAAATGGGCGTTGCGCCGACTGAAAAATCGGCTTTGCTCGCCTCGGGTATTTCTGCCGCCATGAATTCCACGCTGGTAGGGCTCACGATCAGCATTCCCTGTCTCATGGCGTATGCCGTACTGCGATCGAAGGTCGATGCGGCTCTCCAGGAAATAGACCGTTACGCCATCGCGCTGCTGAAAATTCTCAATCCGCCGACGCTCCGCGAAAAGAAACTCATGAGCATCGGCCGCAACCGCGACTCCGAAGAAGTTGCCGATACCGATGTCACCCCCATGCTCAACCTCATGGTCATGCTCATCCCCTTTCTCCTGACCTCATCGGAATTCGTCAAGATAGGGGCCATCGAGATGAAGCTGCCGGAGTCAACCAAACCAAGCGCTGTTCAGGCTGAAGCCCCGGCGGAGGAGCATCAGGGACCCAAACTCAATCTTGGCGTCGTCATTACCTCGAAAGGCTTCGGCATTTTCGATTATTTCAAGGAGGCGAAGCCGGACTCCTCGGTCGGGGACAAACCGGCCGATATCCCGCTGGTAAATGGCGAATACGACTTCCAGGCACTGAACGACCGGCTCGCCGATATCAAAAAGAAGGCGCTGTACGAAATCGTCCGGCGCTATACCCAGGATATAACGGAAAGTACCACGCTTGTGGAACTCAGCAACGCGTACCAGAAACTGGAACCATTCACGCCGCCATTTTTTGCCGATCACGAGAGCATAAAAATTGTCGCCGAAGAGCAGGTAAAATATAAGACCGTGGTTGCCGTCATGGATGCATCGCGCGGCTACCGGACTCCGGAGGGTAACGTCACCATGTTTCCCAATGTCTCCATTGCAGGAGGAATAGTTCAATAATGGCCGGACAGCAGGCATTCTATCGCCGTCGACGCAAACGCTCGGATGGGGTGGTCAAGCTGAACATCACCTCCATGATCGACATGTTTACGCTCATGGTCGTATTCCTGCTCAAAAACTATTCCGCCCAGGGACAGCTTGTGACGCCCGCAAAGGGACTCATGCTGCCGACGTCGTCGGTTGAAAAAACGGTTGGCGAGGCGCTCAGCGTAAAAATTTCGGAAAAAACCATTATGGTCGAAAATACGGTTGTGCTCGATTCGGTCGGCTACGAGCAGCTCCGGGGCCAGAAGGATTTCCTGATCCGGCCGCTTTACCGGGAACTCAGCCAGCAGGCAAAAACCGCCCGGTTGTCCGCCGAGAAATTCAACACCGTTTTTTCGGGCCGTATTTCCATCCAGGGCGATGTTGAAATTCCCTATAATATCCTGACGCGGGTGATGTACACCTGCGGCCAGGCGGGTTATCCGGTCATGAACCTCGTTGTTTACAGGAAGGCATAATGGGCAACGGGCCTCGCTCCTCCGGAATATTCTACTACAAGCACACCGGCGAGGTTGGTGCCTTTCCGCGGGAGTTGCGGCGAGGCATTTTTGCCCGGGTCGATCCCGGGTATACCGGGCTCTTTTTCGGGCTTCTTCTCATTATTTCATTTACCGTGTGGTTTCTTTCGATCCGGAATGTCAGGGAAGAGGGCTACAGTGCGCAGGAACTCCAGAAAATTCAGGAACGGTATGCCCAGCTGATGGTCAATCAGCCGAAGCCGGAGAAAGTTCCCGAAGTCAAGCCCATTGAAAGAAAAGCCGAAGAGGTTCAGGGCGGCGGCGGTGGCGGCGGGGGAGGAGGGGGCGGCGGACGGGTTAACCGCGCAAAAGAGTCCTATGTCGAACGGGAAGCCCGCAGGGCGCGCGGAAGCGGGTCCCGGGCCGAGGCACGGGCCGCCGTCGATCGGGAGGTCGGGGAAAGCGGCATATTTGCCGCCATAACGGCGAACAGCGCAAGCAGCGGCGGAAAAGAAGGGGTCGACGACCTTCTGGGCAGCGCAAATGTGGGGCTTTCCGATGTCGGGTCTATGAACTTCTCCCGGGGTTCCTTTGCCACCGCCCGTGCGGGTGGAGGCGGCAGCGGCGGCGGCGGCGGCGGGGGAGACGGTTATGGCGACGGTGACGGGTTCGGGGAGCGTACGGGCGGCAGGGTAGGAAGCGTGGGCATCGAAAAGCAGGGACTCGGCCGGGCGCGGGGAGCCCAGGTGGCGACCGCGGCAACGGTCAATATTACCTCGCAGGCTCCGCCGGAGATCAGCGGAGAGGGTTCCGGGGAGGAACAGAGGAGCCAGGAAGCAATCGGCCACTATGTGACGCGGGAGTCATCGCGACTCAAACGGATTTATGAGGAGTGGCTCAAGCGCGACCCCCAGCTGTCCGGTAATTTGAAGATTAAATTTTCCATTCTGCCCGGCGGATCGGTTACCAATGTGGTTATTGTGGCGTCAACCACCAATAATCCGGAGTTCGACGAAGAGATTATTCGATACGTTAAGCGGTGGCAGTTTGCTCCTGCCGAAGGAAACGGTATGGTTGAGGTAACGTATCCGTTTGTCTTCGAGGGGCACAGTTGATCGGCAGATGCACCTGCGCGACCTGCATGGTGATGGGGCACGGGGTGAAGAGAGTATCGGAAGGGGTCTGAAACCTCAACCGGAGGGAAACCAATGAAAGAGCAGGAGCGACAATTCGAGCGGATCGAGCAATTAACCGCCGATGGTGAATTGGATGAGCGGGTGCTCATCGACCTGAGTACGGCGGGAGCGGCTTTTCTTCATCCGCAGGAGATAACGGCTGAGAGCAAAATCATGCTCCAGATAAAAGATCTTACGGTCGAAGCTATCGTCATCTACTGCCACAAGAGGGCAGGTGACGGCTATCGCATCGGGACCTGTTTCCGCAATGTCTCTCCGAAGGTTCAAGCAGGACTTGCTGCCCTTGTCGACGATTTTTCCCGCGGCACCATGGTGAATTATAGAATCGGTTGATGGTGGCCGACGGATGCAGGATCCGGTTGTGGTCATTGCGCAAATAAAGGTAACAGGCATATCGTGCCATAGAGAGGTTCCTCGTGACGTTTCTTGATTTATTAGGCTTTCTTTTCGGATCAAAACAGGATCGCGACCAGCGCAAGATTAATCCGCTCCTTGATCGTGTCAATGGGTTCCGCGAGCAGCTCGCGGGCCTTACCGATGCGGACCTCGCCGCTAAAACTGCGGAGTTCCGCGAACGGCTTGCAAACGGGCAGACGCTCGATGATCTCCTGCCCGAGGCCTTTGCGGTATTCCGCGAGGCGACTCACCGGGTGCTTGGTGAGGGGAAAAAAATCACCGACCCGGAGACCGGCGCCCAGATCTCCTTCATGGCGCATTTCGACGTCCAGGTGACGGGCGCCATCGTGCTGCACCAGGGGAAAATCGCCGAGATGCGCACGGGCGAAGGCAAGACGCAGGTTGCCGCCATGGCTGCCTACCTCAATGCGCTCTCCGGCAAAGGCGTTCACGTCATTACCGTCAACGACTATCTTGCACGACGCGACAGCGAATGGATGGGCCGGATCTACTCCTTTCTCGGGCTTACCGTCGGCTGCCTCGACCTCACCGAACCGCACAGCGCGGAGCGGCGCGACGCCTATAATTGCGATATCACCTACGGCACGAACAACGAATTCGGGTTCGATTACCTGCGCGACAACATGGCGACCGCCCCGGACCAGTGCGTCCAGCGCGAGCTCAACTACGCCTGCATCGACGAAGTCGATAACATCCTTATCGATGAGGCGCGGACCCCGCTCATCATCTCCGGGCAGGTAACCCGTTCCAACCAGGAGTACGAGGAGCTGAAACCCCGGGTTGTCAAGGCTGTCAACGCGCAGAACCAGCTCATCCAGAAAACCATCGGTGAGGCCGAAGAACTCCTCGGGCAGGAGGGGAAAGAGTATGAGCTCGGCCTCAAGCTGCTGATCGTCCAGCGCGGTGCGCCCAAGAATAAAAAGCTCGCCAAGATGGTCAAGGAGCAGGGCGTCGCCAAGCACATGAAGACCGTCGAAACCGATTTCCTGCGCGACAAGAAACTGCACGAAATCGACGAAGAGATGTACTTCAGCATCGATGAATCGGGCCACAGCGCCGAACTTTCGGAAAAGGGCCGGGTGCTCATCGGCCAGGGCAACGCGGACTTTTTCGTGGTCCCCGACCTTGCCGAAACCATCGGGAAGATCGACCACGACGAGTCGCTTTCCATTGAGGAAAAAGCGGAAGCGCGCGAGGCGGCGCACCGGGCATATGCCGAACGGTCGGAACGCATCCACAGCGTCAGCCAGCTTTTGCGGGCGTATTCCCTGTTCGAACGGGATGTCGATTATGTCGTGCAGGACGGGCAGATCCTCATTGTCGATGAATTTACGGGTCGTATACTGCAGGGACGGCGGTACAGCGAAGGGCTGCACCAGGCGCTCGAAGCGAAAGAAGGGGTACGGGTTGCCGGCGAGAACCAGACCCTGGCTACCATTACCTTCCAGAACTTTTTCAAGATGTATAAAAAGGTTTCCGGCATGACCGGAACCGCCGCTACCGAAGCTGCCGAGTTCCATGAGATCTATAAACTCGACGTCGTGACCATCCCGACCAACCGTCCCATGGCGCGCACGGACCATCACGACCAGATTTACAAGACCAGCCGGGAAAAGTATAACGCTATAGTCAAGGAAATAACCGACCTCTACAACAAAGGACAGCCGGTTCTCGTGGGGACAACCTCAATCGAGAAATCGGAACTCCTGAGCAAACTTCTGCAGCGAGCCGGCGTCGAGCATGAGGTGCTCAATGCCAAGCAGCATGCGAAGGAAGCCACCATTGTGGCGCAGGCCGGGCGTCTCAAGGCGGTAACCATTGCCACAAACATGGCCGGTCGCGGTACGGACATCGTTCTCGGCGGCAACTTCGAGATCATGGCCAATAACCAGCTTCTCAAGGAGGGTATCGAGCCCACCGATCTCTTGATCGATGAAAAACGCAAGAAATTCGCCAAAATGCTGGCCGAGACGATCGATGAACATGAAAAAGTCAAGGAGCTCGGCGGCCTCCACATCGTCGGGACCGAGCGCCATGAGTCGCGGCGCATCGACAACCAGCTTCGGGGCCGTGCGGGCCGCCAGGGCGATCCTGGTTCGTCAAGTTTCTTCCTCTCGCTCGACGACGATCTCATGCGCATCTTCGCTTCGGAACGCATCGCCTCGATCATGAACTATCTCGGGGCGGAAGAGGGCGAGGTCATCTCGCACCCGATCGTTTCGCGGGCCATTGCCAATGCGCAGAAGCGGGTGGAAGGACGCAACTTCGATATACGGAAGCAGCTCAAGGAGTACGACGATGTCATGAATCTCCAGCGCACCGAGATCTACGGGTTGCGCCAGAGGATTCTGCGCGGCGAGGACCTGAAAGAAGATATCCTTGACCAGATCGCCGCCTGTCTTGAGGAGATCATCCTGAAATATACGGCAGCAGGAAAGTATCCCGAAACCTGGAATCTGTCGGCCCTCTATGCCGATTTAACGGCCTCCTTCGGCATCACCTACCGGATACCCGAGTCGGAAATTTCCGGCAAGACGCAGGAAGTGCTCTTCGATGAAACCTCGACACTCATCCGCCGGCGCTACGAGGAGAAGGAACAGCGACTGGGTCTTCCGCTGATGCGGCAGTTCGAACGCGGAGTCTTTCTCATGGTGATCGACAACCTGTGGAAAGATCACCTGTACGAGATGGACCATCTCAAGGGCGGCGTGCAGTACCGCGCCTTCGGACAGAAGAATCCGCTGTATGAATACCAGCGGGAAGGGCTCATCATGTTCGAAGAGCTTCGCCGCGCCATAGCGCGCGAAGTCGCCAGTTATGTTTTCCGTCTCGAACGCGCCGAGCCCGAACGACCGGTCATGCCGCCGCCCGCTGCGCGCGAAATCCACGGTGATTTCGATATCTTTTCATCGGGTCCAACACCTCCGCCGCCCACCGGTCAGCCGGTTCAGCTTGTCAGCAACCGGACCTCAGCGCCCCGCCCGATGGTCAGCGTCGGCCCGCAGACCGGCCGCAACGATCCCTGCCCGTGCGGCAGCGGCAAAAAATTCAAGAAATGCCATGGAGCGTAGAAAGAAGGCAGAAAGAAGGCAGGAAGAAGGCAGAAAAAAGGCAGGAAGAAGGCAGAAAAAAGGCAGGAAGAAGGCGCAAAGGAATAAAGGCATAACGGCAGAGGGAAGGCAGGAAGATAGACAAAATGCAGAAGGAAGAAAACCCTCCCGGATTCTTTTTTGTCTTCGATGGTATTGATGGCTGCGGCAAAAGCACGCAGCTTGACTACGCAAAACGGCGTCTCACCGCCGAAGGCCGAAAGGTGGTTACCACGCGCGAGCCGGGCGGAACCGTGATCGCCGAGACCATTCGTACGTTGATTCTCTCTCCTGAGTATGTCGAAATGGTCCCGGAGTGCGAGCTCCTGCTCTATGCCGCGGCCAGGGCCCAGCATGTGCGCGAAAAAATCCTGCCCGCGCTTGCAGCCGGTGCGGTGGTCCTCTGCGACCGCTTCGATCTGGCTACCTATGCCTATCAGGGCTTCGGGCGGCACATCTCCCTTGACCTCCTCAGGACCGTCAACACCGCTGCGACGGGCGGACTTTCCCCCCGCTGCACTTTCCTGTTCGATATTGATGTCGACGTCGCATTTGACCGGATGGCTGCCATGAAAAAAAAGCATGACCGGCTTGAATCCGACAATCGGGACTTTTTCTCTCGCGTTGCCGAGGGGTACCGGGTCCTGGCACAGCAGGGGGGCGACCGGGTTATGATTCTGGACGCGGAGCTCTCGAAAGAGGAGTTGGCGGAGGGGGTATACGGGAAGATTGTGGAGTTGCTGGAATAGGCTTATTTTTGCAGGGGGGCTGCTACCCTGAGCATCTCCTCACAAACTAAGTATATCTGTAATTATAAATGATTAGTTACTGCTCCGGTGGGGGAACCATTTTTATGGTTCCCCCACCAAAGGCCTTTGATCTATGCTCGGTTTTCCCACCTAAGCAGTAACAATGATTATTCGACAACAGGCAACGTATTGTCGGTTCCGCCTTTTCCGCTTATGTCAGAAACGGACCGGAGAGTCGGAGAGATCAGCCCGTTCAGCACAGTCTTCCCCTTCAGGTCAGTGTTCATGTATTTTTATCGGGCTCTTGCTCTGAAACTCTATTGACCGGTTAGCGAATATTTCCGGGAGAGTTTTAATAGTGGAAAATCGCCCTCACTGGGGTATAATACAGAGGACGATGGCGAAGCCGGGCAAAGGGCTTAATTATTAAGAAACAATTCGCATACAAAAGTCGTCAAATTTCCGGAGGGGGAAGTTTTTTGCTGAACAGGTATAGCGAGCGAATTACAAATATTTCCCTACCTATTATGAGATGGCAGGATGCTTCGCGGTCCCCGCAGCTTGCTGCGGGGAACTTCAATTAATCTATAGAGGTATGATTTTCATAAACTTATAGCGGATTTTTGCCTCACGCTTTGTCCCTTCCCGCAGGTGGAGGGTGAAGACGCAGAGCGGCAGGGGTGAAACGGCGGCAGTTAGATATCTTCCAGGGAGCGATGTAACCGATGAAACATATCGTCAGAATTCTCAGCGTACTGTCATTGCTCGTCTTTTTATTCCCGGTCGTGAGCAGCGGATCGACCCTTGGTAAGAGTTATATACTCTTCGGAATCAACGAATACGATTACAACTATGCGGAATCCTCCCCCTACGCCTATGTTAACACGGCCACCTATAAGTACCAGAATCCCCCGAGTATCCTCGATCGCGAATACGGCGCGACTTCGGCCTTCCACCTCGAAGGAAAGCTTTATTCCCAGGATCGTTCTTTCCCCTGGTACGGCGGCTTTATTCTGGAATACGGCGGGGGTATCCAAACCTACAACGGCGGACCGCTTGACAGTATTATTGTTACAGCCGGCGATACGACGCAGGTTTTTCCCCAGATCCTCGACAATAAAAGCAACACCTTTACGCGGGCCAGCTTTTTCGTCGGGCCCTTTTTTAAAGTGGGGGAGTGCCTGGTAGGGCTTAACGCAGGAATTCTTTACTATAACTGGTATCGGGGAGTCGAGTCCTATAACGAATCGTATACCTGGTACTATCTCCCCGTCGGGGCGGAGCTTCAATGGGACCTCAATGGCAGGCTGAGCGTGGGTCTCGATGCTCAATACCGCATCATGCTCAGCGGATCGATGCAGGCAACCTATGATTATTATTCCGTCATATTGGGTGAACAAACCTCTGCAGACCAGTTCACGCTCGGCACGAGGAACGGTTTCTATCTTGGGATCCCGATTCAGCTGCAAATCGATCGCAAGTTCGGCATTGAATGGAAGCCATGGTTTGAGTTACGGCCTTCCGGGATAAGCGCTCCAGTTTACGACCAATCTTCCGGAGAGGGATATCTCGAACCTAGTAGTACTTCCTACTCCATTGGGATATCGGTATCCCTGATGTTAGGGAGCTTTTCATCCTTGGGGCAGACCCGATAGTAGATCCGGTGATTCGGGATGTCGTGGCTCAGGGGCGGCTGTTAACTGATTGCAGGCAGGCAAAGATTCGGAAGGAGCATCATGAAGCGATTTCGGATGATGAAATTACTCTTTGTAGTTGCGGCATGCAGCGTGCCGATCGGCGCACAGGTGAAGATTACCCCGGGAGTGGTGGGCGGCGTCGGCATTTACGATGAAAGCCAGAGCGGCAATGGGGAATCGGCTACCACCGGTTCCGCGGTGGGCGGCGTTGTCGGCGGAATCCTTGAATTTGGGCTTACCGAAAACGTTTCCCTGCGCACAGGGCTCATATATTCGGTCCGCGGAGGCAACCTCGGTTCGGGGCAGGCAGCAGCAGAATACCCCACCTTTACAGAAACCGACTACCTCGGCTACCTGACAATTCCTTTCGATCTCAAGATAGGCTACGCCGCCGCCCCGGGACTCACTCCCTACGGACTCATCGGTTTTAATCTTGGAGTCCTGCTCTCCGCAACGGCGGGCGTTCAAAATGACCAGTCGGCTTCGGGCAATGTCGATGTGGGTTCAAACTATGCACCCGCTGATTTTGGACTCGATGTGGGTTTGGGGGCGGAATTTCCCGGGGGCGATGTCATTCCGTTTGTTGAGGTAACGGGTTATATCGGGTTTGTAAATATTTACGGCAGTGGGTCTTCCTATTCTCAGGCAGGCTATTCAGCAACCAATACCGGGGTGGAAATCCGAGGCGGACTTCGGTTCAAGCCGGAAGTGATCAGCCGGATATTTTAAAAACAAGTAGCAAGTCACGAGTAGCAAGAAATCAGGAAGAAGAATCTATGGTAGTTCTAAGAATTGCTTTATTCGTCCTTCGACAAGCTCATGGCGAACGGTTCTCATATGAGATTATACTTATGAACTGATTAGTAACCCTCCAACCCTCCAACCTTTTTATTCTAAAATTACCTACCTGATTCGAGCCAGACCTTGGCACGGATCATCCACGGGGTAATGCCTGCCTGCAGAAGGGATTTAACCGCGGCATGGTCGGAGCGAAGGAAATCAAGCAGATACATCCACCGACTGCCCGGCAGCGGTGTCCGTTTAGTATTTTGATGCATGGCCTCCCCTTAAGGGAAGAGGTATCGAGATCGCCTGCTGCCCGCATCCGTTCGCTTCATCCGGATCGGCAACATGATATTAATATGCTATTACAACTGAACCGAGACAAGCAGATAATTTTATGGTTGATTACGATCCCGAAAAATGGATGTCACTCGCCGAAGCCGCCCGCAAGCGCGGCGTCAAGAAACAGACCATGTCGTTTTTGGCTAAAAAGGGAGTTTTTGAAACGCTCCGGATAGGGAATAACGTTTTCGTTACCCGCGAGGATGTGGCGAACTACGAGCCCGAGCGGGGCGGGCGCCCGAAGGGTCCGAAGATAAAAAAGCCGCGGTGAAATTGTAGACTGTTTGGTTACTGCTCAGGGGGGGGAACCATTCTAAAGGCTCTTGGTGGGGGAACCGCTGAGGCGGTTCCCCCTGGCCAAAGCCTCCGCGCCCGCAAGGCCGGGCTGCGGGGTCTTTGGCACATCCCTTCCAGCGGAAGGGGGAGGCGATGTTTGCCNNAACGCCCTCTTTCAGGGTAGAAAAAACACTGGCAAGGCGATGATGGTGTAGAGGTCAAGGGTTCGTAGGGGCAACCCTATGTGGTTGCCCTGGATTGATGATTCGGTAGGGGCACGGCGTGCCGTGCCCTCGTGGGTCGTGCAAATTCAAAAAAACCCGGATCGGAGATCCAGGCCACACGGTCCTTTATTATAGGCTTTATAGGTGTTTTCTACCTAATGTGAGCGTTGCGGGAGTGCGAGGGCGCCTGTTGAATGGTTTGGACTTTTTATGCTTTTATTAGACCTCTCCGTGTGGGAGAGGTCCGGCCCTCTTGGGCCGGGGTGAGGTTCGCACTTCCGCTGGAAGGGGTGTGCCTAAAGACGCGTNNGCGAAGCGAGGTTCCCCCACCAAAAAGCTAATATCAATTACTCTCCTTGCTATCTTTACTATCTTTACTATCCTCCACTCCTTTTTCATGTTCATGTATATGCTCATGAACATGTTCATGAATATGCCCCCCATGCCGGTGCCGGTGAACGAGAATATGCACTAAATTGTTGTTCTGCAGAAATTCGCGGTCTTCGAGGATTTCCTCCGAGGTCCCGCTGCGGATGATGGCCCTTCCGGTCCCGAAAACATGGATGGTATCGGCGATCTCCTCGACAATGTGGAGATCGTGCGTGGCCATGATCACCGTCTTCCCGTTTTTGTGCGCTTCCTGGAGTACGGCGATGATGTCGCGGGTGGTTTGCGGGTCGAGCCCGGCTGTCGGCTCGTCAAGGAGCAGCACCTCCGGTTCTATCACGAGAACCGAAGCGATGGCTGCCTTTTTCTTTTCGCCGATGCTCAGGTGGTGACAGGAACGGTCGAGTAACGGAGCGAGTTTGAAAAGGTCCACGACCCGTTCAAAGCGCCGGTCGATTTCGGCGGTCGGAACACCGAGCTGCAGCGGTCCGAAGAGGATATCTTCCCGGACCGTGGGGCAGAAGAGCTGCACATCCGGGTTCTGGAAAACATAGCCGACCCTGAGGCGGAACTCCCGCTGGAAGGCCGCATCGCGCATCGCGGCGGGCGTGATCGGCCGGCCGTCGAAGTGCATCGATCCCGCATCCGGGAAGATGAGTGCGTCAAGGAGGGCAAGCATCGTCGATTTGCCGCTCCCGTTGGCGCCGATGACGGCAGTGCGTTCGCCCCGGTGAATGTCAAGCGAAAGGCCGCGGAGGGCCGGGATCGTTTTCTCGTAGGAGTAATGGACATCGGCTAATGAAAATATCGGTTG
This sequence comes from Fibrobacterota bacterium, assembly GCA_003164335.1. Classification (GTDB taxonomy): domain Bacteria; phylum Fibrobacterota; class Chitinivibrionia; order Chitinivibrionales; family Chitinispirillaceae; genus BOG-1184. The sequence goes on along the minus strand of PLTF01000035.1, from coordinate 10,706 downwards.
CACCATAGTGTTCCAATCATGGCGCCGCATGCCGCGGCGACAAGCAGATAATCGGCGGCACGCGCCCTGAACTCCTGCCGGACGACCGGTTCGCCCGTATATCCCCGCGACAGCATGGCATCGTACACCTGCGAGTGCAGCCGGTAGGAGCGCAGCCAGAGGCTTGCCATATTGACCGCGGCAATGCGCCTGCCTGCCCGGCTTGACGTGACGAAGCCGACCCTGCTCTTTATCCCGAGGAAGGTATTCTGGACAATGTCAATAAGCAGCAGGATGTAGCGATAGCTCATTCCCATGGTCATGACGAAAAGCTGGGGAACCCTGAAAATCCGCAGCGTTTTAAGCAGGATATGGTGACGGGTGGTAAGGATGAGGAGTGCCGCAAGCGAAACCGAAACGGTCACGCGGAAAAGCAGCAGCGATGCGGCATCGATGCCCTGGCGGGTGATGACGAGCTTGCTTCCAAAGAGTGAGAAGCCGGCAACGGCAGCGCCCGGGGTCACGCCCGAGAATATCGCCGGGGCCGCTATGAACAGGGAAAAAAGCGGAATGAACGGCAGCGTCCGCTTTAAAAAGAAAACGAGTGAAATTTGCGAACTCACGGCGAGGGAAAGGCAGATCAGGTACAGCGCGGCAAGGGGAGTCAGGGAATGGGCGAGCATGGCGGTCGCGATGAGGAGGGCGATCCCCAGGCATTTCATGCGGGGATCGCTCCGCTGCAAAAATCCGGGACGGGCGGCGATGATCTCATTTTCGAGGGTCTCCCGGAGCAGCGAGGCAAACCCGGCAACCGCGCCCTCGATGAAGCCGTTATTTCTTTTTGACAAGCTGCCGGTTCTTTCGGGATAAAAGTTTACCTGCCGCGAAGCCCGCTCCCACGCATACGGCTGCGCCGATGAGCGCAGAAACGATATAAGCGAAGCTCAAATGGGCCAGGCCGGCGTGCTGCATGCCCCTGAATGCATAATCGGGAAGCGGCGCATGCCAGAGCGTCGCAAGGTTCCGGAATCCCCGGGGGACAAAACCGACCAGGTGCCCAAGCTCGTTGCCCTCCCACTCGCCCCACGCACCGCCCGCCTTGAATTTTGCCGGAAGGTAGAGGCCAAGGGGCGAAGCAACGGCAAGGATGCCGAGCCCGATCCAGAGTTTGGTGGAGGTTTTCATTGCGGGCCGCCGGGCTGGAGGAGCGACGGGTCTTGCACCTGGATGAACTTGACCACGAGCGCGGTAACGATGAATTCTACCCAGCCGAAGACCAGGGCATGCCCGCCGACCATGGCGGGAATAGCCACGCCGAATTTATAAGGACAGTACAGCGGCTGCCCGGTCAGGGTATGGTGCAGGAGCGGCTGGAGGCCGAACTCGATGCCGGCGCAGACCGATGCAATGACCAGCCCGGCGTACCCGGCGATTCCGGCCGCAATGACCCTTCGCAGAGAGGCGATCCCGCTGCCCAGGCCAATGAGCCGGTACACGGCATAGCCGGTAAAGGGCAGGACAAAGGCCATATTGAAGCAGTTTGCCCCAAGAGCCGTCAGCCCGCCGTCGCCGAAGAGCAGTGCCTGGATGACCAGCGCAACGCTCACCGCGATGCAGGCCGCCCAGGGTCCCAGAAGGATGGCTGCGAGGACCGCTCCTACCGCGTGGCCGGTCGATCCGCCGGGAATGGGCACATTGAACAGCATGATGACAAAGCAGAAAGCCGAGGCGATGGCCAGGAGCGGAACCTGGCGCGCCTGCAGGGTAGCCTTGACCCTTCGCGATGCGATGGCCCACACCGGAACCATGACCGCAAAACCGGCAATGCAGGTCGGCGGACCGAGATACCCGTCGGGGATGTGCATGGAGAACTCCTTTTATCAGAAAATAGTTGATGAGAATTTATTCTGGTAGCATAAAAATTATTTTTATGTTACTAATCATGGCACGATATATATATTCGTGCTATTGTGTAAGATGTTGGTGATTAATTCACTGCCAGGCAAAGCAGCATGGTTGCCAATGAGGACAACCTGCTGCCTGCCGTAAAATCCGCCATTCACGCTATGCAAATTAACAACCATTAAAGGAAGGAGACGGTCATGAGGATTGGTTCTCGTTCAGCGCGATTTTGGGATAGCATGAAGCGGTTTTTATGTTCGCAAGCACATCGTTTTCTTCTCGCGGGATTGATTTTCGCAGGCTTCTGCCGGGCCGAGGTGCCTCATGCGGAGGTGATGCCGATTCCCGTGGGAAGCGATTCCGCGATTGCGGAAGTCCATGACAGCTCCAAGACCGCAAAAGATTCCGGATCAGCTCCGCGAAACACGACGAACACTAAAGGTGCGAAGGAAATTGAACAAATCGTCGTTACCGGCCATTACCGGAATAAGGTGGATTCGGTGAGCAACGAGGCTAGCAGCGGGACCTATACCAGTCAGCTTCTTGAAGACCGTCCGATCCTGCGGACTGGCGAGGTTGAAGAGGTCGTACCCGGACTCATTGTCACGCAGCACAGCGGTGCCGGCAAGGCTAACCAGTTTTTGCTGCGCGGCTTCAACCTCGACCATGGAACCGACTTCTCAACCTCCATCGACGGTGTTCCGGTGAACCTGCCGACACAAGCCCATGGACAGGGGTATGACGACCTCAACTTCCTTATCCCCGAGTTTATCGATCACGCCGACTTTTTCAAAGGACCCTATGATGCATCAAACGGCGATTTCTCTTCTGCGGGAGGGATCAACCTATTCTATGATAATCACCTTGCCCATCCTTTTGTGACGGCAACAGTCGGCTCCTTCAACGACTGGCGGGGAGTGGCCGGTCAATCCACCCAACTCGCCGGAGGAAATCTTCTACTCGGAATTGAGGCGATGCACCAGGACGGGCCATTCGATGTTCCTGAGGACTATAACCAGTACAACGGACTTCTTCGCTGGTCTCACCAGCTCGGTGAAGGCATGTTCAATGTAGAGGCCATGGGTTACTCCGGTGAATGGAATGCCACCAACCATATTCCGCAACGGGCCGTTACCGATGGCTACATCAGCATCTGGGGCACCGAGGACTCCACCGACGGCGGTACATCACACCGCTATAGCCTGTCCAGTTCGTGGAAGGGACCACTTGCTGGAGGCGAGCTTAAGGCAACCGCTTATGCCGTGAAATACGACATGAATCTTTTCTCAAACTTCACCTACTATATAGTCGACTCGGTGAACGGCGATCAAATGAACCAGAAAGACAACCGGTGGTTCTATGGAACATCGGATGTCTGGCAGCGCCAGGATACGGTTTTAGGATTCAAGGAAAGATTCCGGGCAGGTCTCGATGCACGGTGCGATCTTATTTCGCCGGTAGCTCTCTACCATACCGTGGACCGGCAAAGGCTCGAATCATGGGGAGTGGATACGGTGATCGAGCCGAAAATTGAACCCTGGCTGGATGTGGAGGGCCGGCTTACACCCTGGATGAGGGCGACGATCGGATTGCGCTATGTCTATTTATATGCCGCTGTGCATTGCGATGACACGGTGAACTCCGGGACTTCGTCAGGGTCACTTCTTTTGCCGAAGGCCACCGTTACTTTAGGGCCGTGGGATAAAACCGAGTTCTACGCCGATTACGGGCAGGGCTATCATTCCAACGACGCTCGCGGCACTACCGCAATCATACAGCAGAGTACCGGTGACTCGGTTCCCAAAGTGACGCTTCTCGTGCGGTCGCAAGGGGTCGAGATCGGCGCACGCAACGAGGCCATTCCTGGGTTGCAAAGCACGATCTCTCTGTGGCTCCTGGATTTAAACTCCGAACTGGTATGGGATGCCGACGTGGGGACTACCGACCCTGCCGGGCCTACCCGTCGCATGGGCATCGAGTGGACCGAAAACTGGCAGCCGATCAGGTGGCTGCTCTTTGACTTCGATCTGGCGCTTTCCCGGGCGCGATTCACGGACAACGAGGATACCCTCGGGCAGTATGTACCGGAGGCCATAAATACGATGGCGGCTGCAGGCGCTACCATCCACCGGCTCGGACCATGGTCGGCGAGCCTATTCATGCGCTACCTGGGCCCCCGGGCGCTTGTCCAGAACGACACCGTCGAGTCCGCGCCTTCCACGCTTTTCAACGGCCAGGTTTCGTACGACCTGAACAGCAGCGTGCGGCTCACCCTTGACATCTTAAACATCTTCAACACACAGGTCAACGACATGGAATATTACTACGAGTCCCGCATCAAGAATGCGCAAGGAGTGCTCCAGCCGGCTGCTTACGACTATGAAATTCATCCCTCCGAGCCGCTCCAGGCCCGGCTCACCCTGACGACCAGATTTTAATAAAACCCCGTCCTACGTTCGCGGCATACGCTTGAGCCGCGAACCTCGGACGCGCTATTGACATACAAAGGAGAAACAAGCACCAATGAATGGAGGCAACCGTGGGATGGATTAAGTATTGCGTTGATTGGGGCATTCTCGGATTTCTCGTCCTGCTCAGCATCATATCCATGGGGATTGTTCTAGAACGTTGGCTTACCATGCGAAAAATCAGGGTCGCCGACTTTGCCGACAAGGGGGCATTGGAACTGGTCGTTACAAGCCGCCTCCATCTCGTTGCATCAATAGGCAGTAATGCGCCCTATATCGGACTGCTCGGCACGGTCCTCGGCATCATGCTTACCTTTTACGGCCTGGGCGCGAGCGGCTTTGTCGACTCGGGCAAAATCATGACCGGCCTGGCGCTGGCACTCAAGTCGACCGCGGTCGGACTTGTTGTCGCAATACCCTCGGTAGCCTGCTATAACCTCCTGCTGCGGAAGGCGAAGGTGCTCCTGCTGAAATGGGATCTCCATCATGGATGAACAGCAATTCGATCACATTAACGTGATACCCCTTGTGGACATCATGCTGGTACTGCTCACCATCGTGCTTACCACTTCCACGCTCGTGGCCACCGGCGCCATCCGGTTGCAGCTTCCGCAGGCCTCCGCACACAAGAAAGACCTGCTGAAAATGCAGACGATCGAGATAGACAAAAGCGGAATCGTGTATTTCAATGCGGTTGCGGTCGATCGAGCTGCACTCGGTCGCAAACTCGACGGAATCGACCGTACGACACCTCTGCTCATCCGCGCGGACAAAACGCTGGTGCTCCAGACTTTCGTCGACGTGCTGGACATCGTGAAGAACCGCGGATTCACGAGCGTGGGACTCCAGACCGAGACTACCCGATGAGAAGGTTCCGGCAGGGGACCGGCGTGTCGGTGGTCGTTCATGCGGCGGTGATTGCTGCAATTATATTCGCGCATCATGCCTTCCGGGAAAATCCGATAACGGTCATCGATTTTTCACTCGAAAAATCCGCGCCTCCCGAACAAAAGAAAGATCCGCCGGTCCGTCCCCGCGCAGTATCCAGGCCGCTCCCCGTAGCCGTTGTAAGGAATGACGCCTTTCCCGATACCGCCAAACCGGTCATCGCTTCGCCCGTACTTACCGAAGTTCCCGAACCGGTTGCCCCGGTTGCGGCACCGGCTTTTGTACCGGGTCCTCAAAGCGCGAACGTTATCGACTCGACAACCCTTAAGAAGAACTACATAACCGCGCAGTACGGCGTAATCCGTGACAAGGTTTACCGCGCTCTCTCGTATCCCGCATACGCGCAGGAAGAAGGATGGCAGGGTACGGTGAAAATGAGTTTTCTGGTTAACCGTGACGGCAGCGTGGACAGCATCCATGTGCTGAAAAGTTCGGGATTTACTCTGCTGGACAACAATGCGGTCAAAGCCGTGCGTCAGGCTGCGCCGTTCCCCTACGCGCCGGCTATGCTGGAAATCATACTCCCGGTGGTTTACCGGCTTGAGTGATAGTGGCAGGACCGGCGATCAGCCGTTGGCGGTGAACACCCGTCTTGGTTGACATTTACTGCTGAACCGCAGCTGCTGTCGATACATCCCGCACCGGCTATGCCGTTAACAACCGGTACACCTCGTCGAGGCTCTTCTGCGCGTCGCCGAAAAACATGCGCGTGTTCTCCCGGTAGAACAGGGGATTATCGACCCCGGCGTACCCGGTGGCCATGGACCGCTTCATCACGACGGCGATGGTGCTGTTCCAGCATTTGATGACCGGCATGCCGGCGATGGGACTGTTCGGATCGGTCAAGGCGGCCGGATTCACGATGTCGTTGGCGCCGATGACCATCGCCACGTCCACCTTCGGGAAATCATCGTTGATCGCATCCATTTCAAAGACGATGTCGTAAGGCACATTCGCCTCGGCGAGGAGCACGTTCATGTGGCCGGGCATACGGCCGGCGACCGGATGAATCGCGAACCGCACGGTCTTTCCCTTTTCGCGAAGCGTTTTGGTGATTGCAGCCACCGTGTGCTGCGCATGGGCGACTGCCATGCCGTAGCCGGGAATGATGACGATGCTGGTCGCCTGGTTGAGCAGCTCCGCGACCTCTTCGGGCTTGACGGACATAACTTCGCCGTGGTGCTCCTCGGCGGTTACGGGGTGCGAACCGCCGGTGCCAAAGCCCCCGGCGATGACCGCGAGGAAGTTGCGGTTCATGGCGCGGCACATGATGTAGCTGAGGATCGCGCCGGACGATCCGACCAGCGCGCCGGTGACGATGAGGAGGTCATTGCCGAGCATGAAGCCGGTGGCTGCCGCCGCCCATCCGGAATAGCTGTTGAGCATGGACACGACGACCGGCATATCGGCGCCGCCGATTGCCAATACCAGGTGGATCCCGAACAGGAGCGCCATTGCGGTCATGACGCACAGCGCAACGGTGCCGCCCGGCATGCCCGGCAGGGGAGGGAAGATGCCGCCGGTTGCAGCGATTGCATGAGGGCTTGACGCGGGGTTATGCGCGATGACGAACGCGATACCCGCCCAGAGCGCAACCGCGAAAAGGAGCAGGTTCAGGAAGTGGCGTGCCGGCAGGGTCAGGGGCTTCCCGCTGATATGCGCCGATAATTTACCGTACGCGATTACCGAACCGGTGCACGTTACCGCGCCGATGAATATGCCGAGGCAGGTTTCGAGGTCGTGGACGAGGAGCGAGGAGCCGGAGAAATGCAGGAGCGTGCCGGGATCGAGATAGTTCGCGAAGCCGATGATGGCGGCCGCAGCGCCGACCAGGCTGTGCAGGATGGCGATGAGCTCCGGCATCTGGGTCATTTTGACCCGCAGCGCCAGGAGCAGGCCGATCGTGCCTCCCACCCCGATGCCGATCGCGAGCACCCAGTAGTTGTTCGATATTACCGTGAGCACGGTGGCAAGCACGGCGACGGTCATGCCCATGATGCCGAAAACATTGCCCCGGCGCGCCTTTTCCGGGTGGGAAAGGCCGTTTAGGGCAAGGATAAACAGCATCGTTGCGCCGAGGTAGGCGCAAGTGACAATTCCCGGGATATGGTTCGTGGCATCCTCCTATTTGCGGAACATCCGGAGCATCCGCCAGGTCACCGAGAATCCCCCGGTGATGTTGATAAACGCGATGGTGACGGCGATCGCCGCCATGATTCCGACCAGCCGTACCGGTGTCGAAAGCTGGATGAGCGCGCCGATGATGATGATCGACGAGATGGCATTGGTGACGCTCATGAGGGGAGTGTGCAACGCCGGCGTGACATTCCAGACTACCTGGTGCCCGATAAAGATGGCGAGCACGAATACGGTCAGGTGCATGAGGAATGCCGAAGGTGCAGCATAGCCGATACCGAGGAGGGCAGCCGCGATTGCCGCCATGATGACCGCCAGCATGATGTGCGGTCCCTTGCCTTTCGGCGCAACAGTGCCGGTTTCCCGTGCAGCCGGCGCGAGGGGCGGCGCAGCGGTCAACTTCAGCGCGGGCGGGGGCCAGGTGATGATGCCGCCCTGCACCACCGTGACGCCGCGGATCACCGCGTCGTCCATGTTGAGCCTGACAACGCCGTCCTTCTGCGGAGTGAGATCGGTTAGCAGGTGACGCAGGTTCGTTGCATATAACGTGCTCGACTGTGGAGCGAGACGGCTCGGCAGGTCGGTATAGCCGATGATGGTAACCCCGTGCCGGATGACAACTTTTCCCGGCTCAGTCAGTTCGCAGTTGCCTCCCTGCTCGGCGGCGAGATCGACAATAACGCTGCCGGGGCGCATTTTCTCGACCATATCGGCGAGGATCAGCTTCGGCGCCGGTTTTCCGGGAATAAGGGCGGTGGTGATGATGATATCGACCTCCTCCGCCTGGCGGCGAAAGAGGGCCATTTCGGCGTCGATATACTCTTTGCTCATGCTCTTCGCGTAGCCGCCCTGCCCGGCGCCTTCTTCCTTTATGGTAACCTCGATGAACTCGGCGCCAAGGCTCTGCACCTGCTCCCTGACCTCGCTGCGCGTATCGAATGCCCGGACCACGGCGCCCATGCCCCTGGCGGCTCCTATGGCGGCGAGTCCGGCGACACCGGCGCCGATCACGAGCACTTTGCAGGGCGGTATATTGCCCGCGGCGGTAATCTGGCCGGTGAAGAAACGGCCGAAGCGGTCCGCCGCCTCGACCACCGCACGGTAACCGGCAACGTTTGACATGGATGAGAGCGCATCGCACTTCTGCGCCCGCGAGAGGCGGGGTACGCTGTCCATGGCGAGTACCGAGACCTTCCGGGCGGCAAGGGAATCCAGGAGCTCTTTGTTCTGGGCAGGCCAGATGAACCCGACCAGGATTTGACCCGGCTTCAGGAGGGCGACCTCTTCCGGGGTCGGGGAGCGGACCTTCATGACGATATCGCAGGTCGCCCAGAGCGGTCCTGCACTCTGCGATACCTCGACGCCGGCTTTCCGGTATGATTCATCCGAAAAACCCGCTTCGGCGCCGGCGCCCGATTCAATGGCCAGGGTGAATCCGAGTTTCAGGAATTGTCCGGCGGTATCAGGTGTCAAGGCGACTCTTCGTTCGCCGGGATAGAGCTCCTTCGGCACGCCGATTTTCATCGTTTACCCCTTCCTTGCCGGTTGGAGAATCCGTCCTCAAGGCACCGCAGCTTTAAAAAAGGAAATATAGTTAAGGGGAATTTACCTGGTTTTCTTGTTTCCTCCGGCAAACCGGGCAGACTCCGTAGAGCACCATCTTGTGCCGCAGGAGCACAAAGCCGTGTTTCCGGGCGATTGCATCCTGTTCAGATTCGATTTCATCGCTGCTTATTTCCCGGAACATCCCGCATCGAACGCAGACGATATGATCGTGGTGCTCGTGCCCGAAATCGTGCTCGTAGCGCACCGACCCGTCGCCGAACTCGATGGCCCGCGCAATGCCGGCTTCGGTGATAAGCTTCAGGGTCCGGTAAACCGTGGCAATCCCGATCTTCGGGTTTTTTTTATGAACCAGCTCGACCAGTTGATTGGCGGTGATGTGGTATTCGCAAGTAAGGAAAACGTCCAGGACGTCATTCCGCCTCGTGCTGCGGCGGATCCCTTTACCGTTTAAAAAATCGCTGAAGTGCTGTCGGGCATCCACCGTCACCTCCCGTCCGATGTAACGATAATGATAATCAATATCTAAAATATATCACCTGCGATTCTTTGCCGGACCGGTACCGAAGGCGGAATCATTGCTGCACCCATGGCCGCAATCGGTCCCGAACCGGCAGAGTGCGCACACGCATGCTTCTTTGCACTCCCCGGAGCTTGCTGCCGGGAGCCTCAATTATTTTTACGAAGCCCCGGTCGCCCCTGGGCGTCGGCAATAAAAGCCCCTGATTCCCATGGAAGGGCGTGCGGGGTGCCCCTGAACATTTCAATGCGGAGGATAGCATGGTTCGCAGGATTCTGTCAGCGATTCTTACGGTTTCGCTTTGCGCCGGTACCCTTTTTGCGGCTCCGCAGATTGTGTTCGACACGAAGGCATTTCAATGCGGCAATGTAGCGGAAGGAAAGGTGGATACGCTCAAAGCGGTATTCAATATTAAAAATACCGGCGATAAGGTTCTGGTCCTCAGGGAGGTGCGACCGGGGTGCGGCTGCACCGTCGTTAAATGGGATTCAACGGTGCAGCCCGGGAAGTCTGCGAAAATAGAAGCATCGGTCAACATAAAGGGGTACCATGCCGGCGCCATCACCAAATATGTGACTGTCACCTCGAATGCCGGAAACGATTCGGTGGCACGCCTTACCATAGCGGCAAATGTCCAGAGCGCAATCGATATTTCGCCGAAGTACTTTACCTTCAAGAAGACCGATCCCGATAAGGTCAATCTGATCGTTCTCGCATCGGCGAAAAAGGATCTGAAAGTACTGAGGGTCGGCTACGAGCCGAATAAAATGACCCTGCAGGGCACTACCACGCAGAAAGAGGGGGAGTTTAAAAAACTCAACCAGTCTCTCAAATTTACCTGGGAAAAGACCGATTCCATCCGCGCCGACGGGTATCGTATTTTCAAACTGAACTTTTTCAGGCCGAAATTCGACATCTCCGCCTACGGCCAAATCGTCATCACCACCAACCACCCCGACGATACCGAGGTAAGGGTTTCCGCCAATCTAAATTTGTAATAGTTGGGGCAGATTAAAACTTTTGGTGGGGAAACCTCGCTTCGCGGGTTTCCCCTGGCCAAAGCCTCCGCGCCCGCAAAGCCGGGCTGCGGGGCCTTTGGCACACCCCTTCCTGCGGAAGGGGGAGGCGATGTTTGCCTGAAGGCAAACGCTCTCCCCCTCCCGCAACGCCCTCTTTTAGGGTAGAAAAAA
>PLTF01000068.1 GCA_003164335.1 Fibrobacterota bacterium | reverse complement strand
CGGCGCTTCGCGACCTACAAGCGGCCGAACCTGCTGCTTCACGATCCGGAACGCCTGCTGCGGCTGCTGTCAAATCCCGATCGGCCGGTGCAACTGATTCTTGCGGGCAAGGCTCACCCTGCGGACGAGGCAGGACAGGGCCTGATCCGTGACTGGGTGCGGTTCATTCGCCAGCCCGGGGTTCGTCCGCACGCGATCTTCCTGAGCGATTACGACATGCACCTGACCGAACGCCTCGTGCAGGGGGTGGATGTCTGGATCAACACGCCGCGGCGGCCCTGGGAGGCGTGCGGAACCAGCGGCATGAAGGTNNTGCTTGTCAACGGCGGCATCAACCTGTCGGTATTGGACGGGTGGTGGGCGGAGGCGTATACGCCCGAGGTCGGCTGGGTGCTTGGGGACGGCGGGGAACACGGCGACGATCCGGACTGGGACGCTTACGAAGCGGATCGGCTCTACACGCTGCTTGAACAGGAAGTGATTCCTGAGTTCTTTACCCGGAACGCAATCGGCATACCGACAGCATGGGTTAAGCGCATGCGGGAGAGCATGGCGCGGCTGACCCCGCAATTTTCCGCCAACCGGGCGGTGCGGGAGTACACCGAGCGACATTACCTTCCGGCGGCAGCCGCCTTTGCGGCGCGCAGTGCCGACAAGGGCGCACTCGGCAGGAAGATGGCCGACTGGCGGAGCGAGCTGGAAAAGAAATGGGCCGGCGTCCGCCTCGGTACTGTAAAGATTGCATCGGAGGGAGGGCAGCACTTCTTCGAAGTCGAGGTTATCCTCAACGGCATCGATCCCGGCAGCGTCCTGGTGGAACTTTACGCGGATGGAATACATGACGGCGCGCCGGTTCGTTGCGAAATGGAGCGCGTTGACCAATCCCCGGTCGTGTACAAGGCCGGTCTCCCGGCGGATCGCCCCGCTGCCGATTTTACTGCGCGCGTCGTACCGAAGTTCGACGGCGCTGCGATTCCGCTCGAAGAAGCGCGGATAGCGTGGAGCCGATGAGAGTGCTTTTGCTTGAAGTATTGCTGCATAGTAATCAGGGAAAAGACCGGGTCACCATCATCAAATCACCACGTTCATGGAGGTAAGCATCATGAGAAAAAGCAACTCTTTTGCCGCATTGGTTTTTTTCGTCATCATCGGCGTCGGCGCAGCTTTGGCATTAGGCATGCATAGAGACTCGGGCAACATTGAGAGCGCCTGGATCGGAATAAGTGCCTTTGTTCTAGCCATTGTTGTTTCGCTTGCGATCAAGGTTGCGGACCAATGGGAAAAGGCGGTGGTACTACGGCTCGGTAAATTCCGCTCACTTAACGGTCCGGGACTTTTTATCATTATCCCGGTCATCGACGTGATAGCGTATTGGATTGACACTCGCGTCATAACGAGCACGTTCAAGGCTGAGAAGACCCTTACCAAGGATACCGTGCCGGTGGACGTGGATGCAGTGCTGTTCTGGAAAGTATTGGATCCCGAAAAAGCCGCCCTGGCAGTGGCCGACTACAAGAGCGCAATAAGCTGGGCTTCCCAGACGGCCTTGCGCGATATCATCGGCAAGACCATGCTTTCGGACATGCTGGAAGGCAGGGAAAAGATCAGCAAGGATTTGCAGAAAGTCATCGATGAGCGCACCGAGCCCTGGGGCATCAATGTTATTTCGGTGGAAGTCAAGGATGTCCTGATCCCCTCGGCGTTGGAGGATGCGATGTCGATGCAGGCCCAGGCGGAACGGGAACGCCAGGCCCGTGTGATTCTGGGAGATTCGGAACGGCAGGTGGCGGAAAAGTTCGGGGAAGCGGCCAAGACCTATATCAATAATCCCGTCGCTCTCCATTTGAGGGCCATGAATATGCTCTATGAGGGATTGAAGGCGAACTCTACCATTGTCGTTGTACCCAGCACGGTCCTCGAGACCATGCAACTGGGAGGTGTTGCCGGGCTGACGGCATTGACAATGGGCCTGGGGCAGGAAAAGGCAAATAAAGAAAAAGAACCTCCGATTGAAAAACAAGAATAAGGCAGGTTCAGGGTAAATCCGATTTTTTTTCTGCCGGGGGGAAAGGTTGGCTTGGTCTAATCAACCTGCGTGAAACCGGCTTCGTTCGGGCTTGAAGAGTGACGAAGACACATCAATGACCTCACCGGGTTCATGGTGAAGGTACACCAGGAGGCATGCGTGATGAAAATGCAAGAACTTATTGCCACTGCCGGGGCTCTTGTCGCCAATGACAAGGGCATACTGGCAATGGATGAAAGTAATCCAACGTGCAACAAACGATTTGCAAAGGCTGGGATTCCCCAGACCGAGGAAGCCCGACGCACCTATCGGGAGTTGATTGTGACCACGCCCGGGCTCGGTGAGAGCATCAGCGGTGTGATCCTCTACGACGAGACAATCCGACAGACAAAGAAAGACGGAACTCCCTTTATTAAAGTCATCACGGATGCGGGAATCATTCCCGGCATAAAAGTTGACATCGGCGCCAAGGACCTGGCCGGTCATCCCGGTGAGAAGATAACCGAGGGTCTGGATGGATTGCGCGACCGTCTTGCTGAATACGTTCATATCGGTGCCCGTTTTGCCAAATGGCGTGCGGTGATTGCCGTAAGCGATTGTCTTCCCACCCGGGGCTGCATCGAGGCCAACGCACAGGCGTTGGCTCGCTATGCCGCGTTGTGCCAGGAAGCCGGATTGGTTCCGGTCGTCGAGCCGGAGGTGCTCATGGACGGNNACACACAACGGGTGATGCTGGAAGGTATGATCCTGAAGGCCGGCATGGTGCTTCCCGGATTGTCCTGCCCTCCTCACTATAAGGTATCCGAAGAGGGAATCGGCGAACAGCAATATCAATCGAGATTGATGGACATAAGGCAAGAAGAGGTCTCCGAAGTCGACAAGGTAGCCGACGCCACCGTAAGATGTCTCTTGCGTACCGTACCGGCTGCCGTTCCGGGAATCGCTTTCCTGTCGGNNAGCAACCGGCTTTGGAGATTTGGAAGGGCGAGGAATCCAACGTGGCGGCGGCGCAGCAGGCTCTGTGTCATCGGGCAAGGTGCAACCGGGCAGCACGACGAGGCGAATATAGTACTGCGATGGAAAGAACGTGATTCATGAAAAAACTCAACAAACCAGGATACCTTCCAAAAGGGAGACAAACATGACGACCGTAATCAGTCGCGAGATCCGGCTGGCCTCCCGGCCGACCGGAATACCGACCGCAGCAAATTTTGTTTTGGCGAGCAGGGAGCTTGGGCCATTGCAGGACCATGAGGTCCTGGTTCGCAACCTCTTCATGTCGGTGGACCCCTACATGCGCGGCCGGATGAACGAAGGGAAATCGTATATTCCGCCCTTCGAGATCGGTAAACCCCTGAGCGGCGCCGCGGTAGGGGAGGTCATCGAGTCGCGCGCGCCGGAATGCAAGCCGGGTGATGCGGTGGTGTCAAGCCTGGGCTGGCGGGAATATTGCATCGCCTCGCCGCAGGAGCTCAAGCCCGTCAGTCGGGAAGTCCAGCCGCTGTCGGTCTATCTTGGCGCACTCGGCATGCCGGGCATGACCGCCTGGGCCGGGCTGCATTGTGTCGATGTCAAGGCCGGCGACGTCGTGTACCTTTCAGGCGCGGCCGGGGCCGTCGGCAGTGTGGCCGGACAGCTCGCAAAATTGTACGGCTGCCGTGTCATCGGGTCGACCGGTTCCGATGAGAAAGCCGAAACGCTTCGCCGGGAGTGCGGTTTCGATGTCGCTTTCAATTACAAAAAGGGCCCGCTTCTCGATCAACTGAATGCTGCAGCACCGGACGGGATCGATGTTTATTTCGACAACGTCGGGGGCGAAACGCTCGAAGCGGCGCTCACGGCCATGCGGGTGCATGGCCGGATCATCGCCTGCGGCGGCATCTCCGGGTACAACGATCCGCCGCGGCCCGGTCCTTCAAACCTGATGTATATGGTTGCCAAAAGGCTGACCATGAAAGGATTGCTCGTCGGCGATTGGCAGGACCGGAAGGATGAATTTGAAAAAGAGGTGGGCGGTTATTTACGGTCCGGAAAACTTAAAAATCTGGCAACGACGGTGGAAGGGATCGACAACGCGGCGGACGCCTTCATCGGCCTCTTCCGGGGAAAAAACATCGGCAAGATGGTGGTGAAGCTGGTTGCTAAGGAAACAGAACCGGGAAAAATGTAAATGTCAATCGGACGGACGGTCCTTACCATTAACGGCGGCTCGTCAAGCATAAAGTTTGCGCTTTTCGAGGTCGGCAGCCCCCTGCGACGGATCCTTTCGGGAGGAATCGAGCGCATTGGTTTGCCCGGGCCATTCTTCCGGGTGAAGGGAGCGCTTCCGGAAGACAACTTTTCAAAGGGCGCCGATGCGCCGGACCACCTTGCGGCGGTGGCGCTATTGACCGATTGGATCGAACACCGCAGCGGGCATGGTGCCCTGAGCGCAATTGGCCATCGCGTGGTGCACGGCGGTCCGAATTACAGCCTGCCGCAGCTCGTTACCCCGGAAATGGTCGGGGAGCTGCGGCGCCTGAGCCCGTTCGATCCCGAACACCTGCCCGAGGAGATCCTCCTGACCGAAGCGCTGCACCGCCGGTTCCCCGACCTGCCCCAGGTGGCGTGCTTCGATACGGCATTCCACCATGACCTGCCGCGTGTGGCGCGGCTGCTGCCGCTGCCGCGCCGCTACGAGGCGCTGGGGGTGCGGCGATACGGGTTTCACGGCTTGTCGTATTCGTTTCTCATGGAAGAGTTGGAACGCCTTGCCGGAAAAGAGGCGGCGCAGGGCCGCATCATCCTTGCGCATCTCGGCAACGGGGCGAGCCTCGCGGCGGTGCATGGCGGCAGGCCCGTCGATACCAGCATGAGTTTTACCCCGACGGCCGGGATACCGATGAGCACGCGATCGGGCGATCTCGATCCCGGGCTGCTCTGGTACCTGGCGCGCACCGAGGGCCTCGATGTGAAGCGCTTCAATGAAATGGTCAATTTCCAGTCCGGCCTTCTTGGCGTGTCCGAGACCAGTTCCGATATGCGCGACCTGCTCGAGTGCGAATCGCGGGATGTCCGTGCCGCCGAGGCGGTCGCGCTGTTCTGTTACCAGGTGAGGAAATGGATCGGCGCCTTCGCGGCCGCCCTCGGCGGGCTTGACACGATCATCTTTGCCGGCGGCATCGGTGAAAACGCGCCGCCGGTCCGCGCGCGCGTCTGCGGCGGGCTTGCGTTTCTCGGTATCGAGGTCGATGAAAAGCGCAATGCGGCTAATGAGGGCATTATTTCGAAGGATACCGGTCGTGTTGCGGTGCGGGTTATCCGCACCGATGAGGAGATCATGATTGCCCGGTCGGTATGTCGTTTTCTCAATTTCGGTGAATCTTGAACCTGCTGCAAGAGGCTTCCGCGAGAAGGACGTCTGCAAGCGGCCCTGAGGCCGGCCACCCATGACTCGCCTCCGTCTATCTTCGGGTTGGGTTGGCCGGGAGATTCGCACCGCAGGGGCGATACTCCTGCTTGCCGCCAGGAAATTTTTGCGGATCGACGGGACGCAGTGGGCCGGTGCGTTTGCCTTCAACATGTTTTTTTCGCTCTTTCCCCTGATGATCCTGCTTGTCAGCGTTACCTCCTTTTTCCTTGACCGGATCGAGGCCAGGAAAGAGGCTATTGCCTATTTGGAAAGCTACGTTCCGATCGGCGGCGAGATGCAGGATCATCTTTTCAGGGCTATTTCCGGGGTGATCAAGGCGCGCGGTCAGGCTGGCGCGGTTGCGTTGGTCCTCCTTATCTGGGTCGCGATGCAATGTTTCATCACGCTCATCTGTGCAACCAATCGCGCCTGGGATGCGGAGGATTATCAATGGTGGCGGCAGCCGGTTAAAAGCCTGGTGCTGCTTGGCATCACCGCGGGTGCGGCTCTCCTGGGCATGGTGGTGTCGGTCCTGATGAGAATAGCGAATGGGGGGGCCTATCCGATACAGGATTTCCAGTCACGGGCCCATGGCCTGGGAAGCTTTTTCCTGCCGCTTATCATCATATTTTTCGGCCTGAGCCTGTTTTACAAGTTTGCTCCGCGACGGCCAACGCGGTTTGCCGAAGTCTGGGCTTCCGCGTTGTGCGCCACGGTTCTTTTGCGGGCCGGTGACAGTCTGTTCGTCATCTACCTGAAGCACTTTGCCACGTTAAATGAAGTTTATGGTGCATTCGGCGGAATCATCGCGCTGCTGCTGTGGATTTATGTTTCCGGGTGTATCTTCATATTCGGCGCCTGCCTGTGCGCCGGTCAAGCCGAAATTCTGAAACGGCCTGACCAACTGGCGGATGGGAAATAATAAGGTAAAGGTGCACGGCCGACAGCCGGGGGATGGAACATGATGGAGCATACCGACAAGCCAGCGCAAAAAGCACCGTCCAAGGACGATCTGCAATCACTTCCCATGCCGGACCTGCCGGCAAAATTGGGTTCGTCGCCGGACGGCCTTAGTCAATCCGAGGCGCAAAAGCGACTCACGCACGACGGGCCCAACGAGATTGCGGAAAAGAAATCCAATCCCATACTGCAATTTCTCGGCTACTGCTGGGGTCCCATCCCCTGGATGATAGAGGCGGCCGTGATCCTTTCGGCACTGGCGCGGCATTGGCCGGATTTTGCCATCATCCTGACGCTGCTGTTTGCCAACGCGGTGGTCGGATTCTGGGAAGAACACGAGGCGGGAAACGCCATAGGCGCACTTAAGGCCCGGCTTGCCGTCAAGGCCCGGGTCAGGCGCGATGGAAAGTGGCTGTCCCTGCCGGCCCGCGAGCTGGTGCCGGGCGATGTCATCCGCGTGCGGCTGGGGGATATCGTGCCGGCGGATGCGCGCCTGCTGCCCGGCGACCCCCTGGAGGTGGACCAGTCTGCCTTGACAGGAGAATCTCTGCCCGTTGTGGGCAAACCGGGCGGGGTGCTGTTTTCAGGATCCATTATCCGCCAGGGTGAAATCGACGCGATGGTNNCAGCCACTTCCAGCGCGCGGTGCTCCGGATCGGCAATTACCTTATCGTCCTCGCTGCGGCCCTGGTGGCGGTCATTGTCACCGTTGCGCTCCTCCGCGGCGACCCGCTTCTTACCACCCTGCAATTTGCCCTTGTCCTGACCGTAGCCGCAATTCCCGTGTCGATGCCGACGGTGCTGTCGGTGANNNNCGGCACCCTGACGCAGAACAAGCTGTCGCTGGGCGACCCCTTCTGCCTGGATAACGTTCCGGCCGACCGGTTGGTCCTCTACGCTGCACTCGCATCGAGATCGGACGATAACGACACCATCGATCGGGCTATCCTTGAAGGACTGAAGGACAAAGGTTCGCTTGCGGCCTTTACGGTGGTTCATTTCCAGCCTTTCGATCCGGTGCATAAGTGCACCCAGGCCGATGTCAAATCCGCGGACGGGAAGATGTTCAAAGTATCCAAAGGCGCGCCGCAGGTGATTCTCGAACTGTCGGCAAATGCCCCGTCGGTGAAGCCCGCGGTCGAACGCGCGGTCGATGCATTTGCGTCACGGGGCTACCGCTCGCTCGGGGTGGCGCGGGCCGAAGGGGATGGACCATGGCAGTTTGCCGGGGTACTGCCCCTGTTCGATCCCCCGCGGAATGACGCCGCGGCAACCATCGCGACGGCACTGACCATGGGTGTCAAGGTCAAGATGGTGACCGGCGATGCACTTGCCATTGCACGGGAAACCGCCCGGAAACTGGGGATGGGAACCGACATTCTCGATGCCTCGGGCCTCGGGGATGTCAAACGGGAGGAGAGCGCCGGGATGGGCGACTCCATCGAAAAGGCCGACGGGTTCGCCCAGGTGTATCCGGAACATAAGTTCCATATAGTTGACGTCCTGCAGAAACGCGGCCACATGGTCGGCATGACCGGTGATGGGGTGAATGACGCTCCGGCGCTCAAAAAAGCCGATTGCGGCATCGCCGTTTCGGACGCAACCGATGCGGCGCGCGCGGCGGCGTCAATCGTGCTCACGAAACCGGGCCTGTCGATCATCATCGACGCGATCAAGGAAAGCCGGAGAATATTCCAGCGGATGAACAGCTACGCGATCTACCGCATCGCCGAAACGCTGGGCATTCTCATCTTCATGACCCTGGCGATACTGGTCTATAATTTTTATCCCCTGACCGCCGTGATGATCGTACTGCTGGCGCTGCTCAACGACGGCGCGATCCTGTCTATCGCGTACGACAATGTCCACTACTCGAACCGGCCCGATACCTGGAACATGCGCCTGGTCCTGGGGGTTGCTTCGATGGTAAGCGTCATCGGGGTCATGGATGCATTCGGGATGTTTTATATCGGAGAACGGGTTTTCCACCTCGATCGGGCGGTTATCCAGACGCTGCTATACTTAAAAATGTCGGTCGGGGGACATTTCAAAATTTTTCTTACCCGCACGCGCGGCCCGTTCTGGTCCATCTCCCCGGCGCCGATCCTGGTCATCGCTGTATTTTCCACTCAGGTTATCGCTACCTTGATCGCCGTCTACGGGCTGTTCATGCCGGGAATCGGCTGGGGCTGGGCGGGTATCGTGTGGGGCTACTCCCTGGTATGGTTCCTCATCAATGACCGGGCAAAGTTGCTTGCCTACGGGATTTTCGGCAAGGCGAAATTAAAGGCGCAGATCGACCTGCGATCCCGGATCGCCGGGAGGGCCTATGAACTCTACGAGCACGAGGGTCGCCGCGAGGGCCACGATGTTCAGGACTGGGCGGAAGCGGAACGGGAAATCCGAAAGGGCGGGAAGGCCAGATGAATTACAAGGACTATTATAAAATATTGGGTGTTTCTCCAACCGCAACCACCGACGAGATCAAATCGGCGTATCGAAAACTTGCCGTCAAGTACCACCCCGACAAGACGCGTGGTGACAAGGCTGCAAACGCAAAGTTCCTGGAGATCAACGATGCCAACCAGGTCCTGAGCGATCCGGAAAAACGGAAGAAGTACGACCGGTTCGGTGCAGATATGAAGCGGTACGAGGAGGCCGGCGCGCAGCAGGGAGGGTTTGACTGGTCGAAGTATGCAGCCTCGGGCACCGCGGGGCGACGCGGGATGCACGAAGAGGAGTCCGAGTCGAAGTTTGCCGAAGATAACGACCTCGACCTGTTCGAACTGCTCTTCGGACGTCGCAGCGGCCGGGCGGGAAGGCGCGCAGCCTCGCAGGGCGAAGACCTGAGTGCCGAAACAACGATCTCCCTTGAAGAGGCCTATCATGGCGCGACACGGCTGATCCTGCTTGGCAGCCAGAAGATCAAAGTGGCTATTCCGCCCGGCATCACCGGCGATCAGGTGTTGCGGATTGCGGGGAAGGGGATGGAGGGAATACGCGGCGGCCCGAAGGGTGACCTCTACCTTACGGTCAGGATCGCCCCGCATCCGCGATTCCACCGGAAGGGAAACGATCTCCACTGCGACCTTTTCGTCGATCTCTACACGGCCCTGCTCGGCGGGAAGGCTCTTGTCAAGACACTGAAGGGCGCGGTTAAGGTCGATATCCCGAAGGAAACGCCGAACCACAAGATCCTCAGGCTTCGCGGGCTCGGGATGCCCCTTGCCAAAGGGAAAAACGCCTTCGGCGATATGTTCGTGACGGTTCATGTCCAGCTTCCCGAACATCTTACCGCACAGGAAACCGAACTGTTCGGGAAACTGGCCGCGCTCAGGAGATAAGAGCCCGAGCACGGTACTCACTATCCAGCGGCGGCAACACCATCAGGTATTCAGAATTAAAAATTCGATAATTATTCGCCGATCGATGGTATGGCCGGCTGCATAATTGCTTATGGAGAGAGAAGGCGGTCGATGCGCCTGTTTGACAGCTTCTGTAGTGAGCCGGGCGCATTCAGCCAGGGTCAGGCGTGAAATTCGATTGGCCCGAAAGGAGATGGTGTTAATGCCGAATAGTAATGAGGAGACCCATAAAACAAACAGAATCGGCTGGCTTCGTGCAGCGGTGCTTGGCGCGAACGATGGAACCATTTCAGTAGCGAGCCTTGTCGTTGGCGTAGCCTCAGCCGGGGCTCACCAGAGAAGTATTCTGTTAACCGGTCTGGCCGGGCTGGTAGCTGGAGGCATGTCTATGGCTGCAGGCGAATATGTATCGGTTCAATCCCAGGCCGACATAGAAAAAGCCGATCTCGAAAAAGAAAAACTTGAATTGAAAAATCAACCCGAGGACGAACTCGCCGAGCTGAGCGCCATTTATGTGGGCCGGGGGCTTGATCAGCAGCTTGCCCGAACCGTTGCGGAAAAGCTGATGTCGGGTGATGCGCTTGGCGCGCATGCCCGCGATGAACTCGGTATTACGGCCGCAAGACGGGCCAGACCGATTCAAGCCGCGCTTGCCTCTGCAATTTCTTTCCAGGGGGGGCCATCGTTCCGATTGCAACGGTTTTATTGGCACCTCCAAACAGGGTAACCCAGGTTTCATTTGTGACAGCATTGGCTACATTGGTCATTCTGGGCGGAACCGCGGCGTACGCGGGCGGCGCATCAATTATCAGAGGTGCTTTGCGGGTTGCTTTCTGGGGAACTTTGGCAATGGGTCTCACCGCCGGCGTTGGAAAGCTATTTGGTACGGTTTGAGATTATGTAGAGGCTCTCCTTGAAAATAATAGCCATTGACAATTAATTGCTATCGATCAAACCTCGCCGCCGTAATACCAGAAGTGCCTGTTTTTCAGGAAAACGCTCTATCGCAAAGAACGACTCCCACTGCCTCCCTGAAGCCCTTCAAAGTCGATAAAACCCCGTTCGACATTCGTGCCGACAAGCCTCACGCGCAGCCGCTGGCCCACGTCCAGGCCTGCAAAACCATTGACCAGCCGACCTTCGACGTGGGGTTCGGTAATGCGGACCCACGTTCCCTTTGCCGCCGCGCCGGTGACGATTGCATCGAATTTTTCACCGATTCTTGACTCCAGGAGCATCGCGGCCGCCGATTTTGCGACCTGCCGCTCGATTTTCTTAACCGCGTTCTCCATTTCGGTGCAGTGCTGCGCGAGTCCCGCGAGTTCATCGGACGTATAGGGCAGGGGCTGTCCGGCGATTGCCGCTTTGAGCAGCCGCTGGGTGATGAGGTCCGGGAAGCGGCGGTTGGGTGCCGTCGAGTGCGCATAATCCTTCACGGCAAGCCCGAAATGCCCGGTAGTATTGCCGCCGGGGAGTTCCAGCACGTATTCCCCCGGCCCCAGGAGCTTGATCACGCTCAGGGAAAGATCGGGAAAGCGCACGGGATCAGCAGCCCGTGCATCAAGGAGGAACCGGTCCAGCGCCTTTGAATCGGGCACTGCGGGGAGTATGCAACCATGCTGCGAAGCGAGCTCGACGATCCGGTCCCAGCGTTTCGGCGTCCGGACGACCCGACGGATCGACGGCAGGTTCCTGGAGGCGAGATACCGTGCGGTAACGCCATTCGCCGCGATCATGAAATCTTCAATGAGGAAGGTCGCCCGGTTTCCCCGCTGGGGCTCTATCCCCTTGAGATGGTCTCCTTCAAAAACGGGTCGGCCTTCAAGGGTTTCAAGATCGAGGGCGCCGCTCAGATGTCGCAGTGCCTTCAGCTTCCGGGCTATGCGGTCCTGGAGCCGGAGGTTATCCGCTAGGCCGTCGACCGCGGCAATGCCGTGCGGCATTGGACCGGTACCCTCCAGCCACCCGGCTACGCCGGTATAGGCAAGCTTGGCCTTGTTCCGGACAACGGCCTTGTAAATGTCGGATCCCTGAAGCGATCCGTCTTCGGCAAAATCCATGTCCACAACCATGGCGCGACGGTCGGCCAGGAAGTTGAGGGAGGTCAGATCGGTCGAGAGTTTTTCCGGCAGCATCGAAAATATCTGGGCTGCGGTATAGACCGAGGTGGTGTTGTGCCGTGCATGGCCGTCGATTGCCGACCGTTTCTTTACCAATGAATCCACATCGGCGATTGCCACCAGAACCTTTACACCTCCGCCGGGGAGCTCCCGGGCAACGGTAAGCTGGTCCAGATCGCAGGAATCGTCGTTATCGATCGAGCACCAGCACCAGGTTCTGAGGTCGCGCAGGGAATCGCCCGGTTGCGCTTCCGTCTCCCTTATTTCATTGAGTTCAGAAAGCGCCTGGGCCGAAAAATCAGGGAAAAGCCCTCTTTCGACCATTGCCCGCCGCGCAATTCTCTGCAGGGTATGGCGGTGTTGACCATTTGTGGAATTCGCCATGTATCGATCTTTCGCCGGGGTTCGTGCCCTGAGTTTGGCAGGGTTCAGTACTGTATTTTCAAACTGATAATATAGTTTCGAGCGCCGTTAATGCCAAGGACCCGGGAACCAGCGATTTTTTGCATTTGCAGGATACAAAGTATTTTGTTACTCCTCCTATGCCGCTGTGCTGCTCATACGTAATAAAAGTTAAAACCGTGGGGGTCGAGCGGGAGGCGTAAGGCGTTGCTATCATTTACATCATAAAGTCGGATGCGGTGGGGTGGTGCATTTTGAACGCTAAAAAGTGCCCATCAGGTGGTGCACTTGAAGTTATTGATCTGCTGGTTCCGGGCGGAGAGCATGTCCTGCAATTCCTTTTTCTTTGCCGGTGGTGCAGTGTTATACTCCTTCGACATGGTCATCATCTGCGTATTCAGGCTGTCCGCCAGGACCTTGAGCTGGGCGTGCCAGGCATCGTCCTCGACCTTCACTTCCTTGTCGACGTTGTTGGCTTTGGAGAAGCCGACCATGAGCTTGCCGGTATCGACGTAGGCGATGTGGGGAGTAAAAATAAAGAAATTCATTAACGCATAAAGAATAATTGCACATACTACTAATAGAACTATAATTGCGAATTTTTTCAGGAAATGTCCCGTTTTTAGTTG